>NZ_JBIQOD010000019.1:0-62912 GCF_044130335.1 Acinetobacter halobius | reverse complement strand
TAATTTTGAACAACTTCGAGTTTAAATGCTTGAGAATATTTAGCCATAAAAAGCACCCTCCAAATTAGACTAAAAGTGTCCAACTTTCGGGGTGCAGTTCACGAATGCAGGTTTTTTCTTATTGGGACTGTTAATAATCCGCTTTTAGCTCGACCAAATATTTTCCGAACTTTCGAGCAGTTTCCAAGTCGCCTTCGGGTGGGGTTATTTCAACACTGGCATTGTCTGACTGAGTCATCAAACCTAAAAAGCTCGACATCCGATTAATATCGTGTTGGCTACGTCCCGTCGGCATAAACGGTAAACCTGCCCACAACATACCATGTTGCATTGCAAATAGATTAATCTGTTGTAATACCGCCAGTTTATCGCCACTTAAGCCACCACCATTGGTAAAGCCTGCAGCTAATTTTCCTTGCCAAGCCCGTGCTAACCAACGCTTAGAGGAGTCTTCCATAAACTGTTTTAGTGCCGCTGTGAGGCTCCCCATATAGGTTGGGCAACCCATTACAATAATATCGGCCTGATCTAACAAGTCCCACTGTACTGCAGCAACAGAAATCAAATGCACGTCAGCACCCGCCTGCTCTGCACCTTGTGCAATATACTGAGCGACTTTCGCCGTATGACCATAGGCGCTATGATAAACCACACACACATGAACAGGTGCAACAGAAACAAGATCAGGTACAGACATGGAAATTTTTAAGAGCAAAGAATTGAGTTAAGTTTAACACTTCCACTCGCAGTGTGGGGAGTAAGTGCAAGGATTAAAACAGCCAAGCACTTGATCACACGCCAAAACTATTGCATAAACACAAAAGTCGCCATACGCCCAGTTTTGGCATGACGTCGATAAGAATAGTACTCATCCGACTGGCTAAAGGAACACTGATCACCGCCAGAGACTACTTCAACACCGTGCTGTTTTAGAATGAATTTTGCGATTGCATATAAGTCAGCATAATACTTTCCAGCTTGCTCACCTGTTTGAAATGCAGATTCAAGCGCAGCATATTTTGAGCAAAAAGCATCTTCAACTTCAGCGCCAATTTCAAAACATGATTGGCTAATAGCTGCACCCAACCAAGCCCATGTCGGCTGAGTGTTCATACTGGCAATGGTATTTTCAATAATGCCATGCGCCAACCCACGCCAACCTGCATGTAAGTTCCCAACCTCGGTACCGTCAGCATTACCTAAAACTACGGGTAAACAATCTGCAGTCATCATCATCAGGGCATGGTTTGCTCGCTGTGTCACCAAACCATCCCCTTCTTGAGCATCAAAGTCAATTTGCTCATTCACTACACGGCATATAGTGCTGTGAGTTTGCGTCATCCATGTGATTTTATCGACCCCATAACCTGCAAACTCTTCGAGCAAAATCATGCGATGCTGTTGCACGCGTGCGGCATCGTCCTGTACATGCAAAGCCAAATTAAAGCCTTGCAGTTCAGTTTGAGTCGTCTCTAAAGCACGATCATGATGCACACGGGTTTGTCCCACAAAAACACCTGCCGGAAGTCCTTGAACAAATTGCATATACTGTCCTTATTATGATTCAGCTATAAATCAGTAAGCTTTATTTTCCGTACGTAGTACATCGACCAAGGTCGCCAAGTCTGCTGGCCACGGCGCTTTAAACAGCATTTCTTCACCTGTACGAGGATGTTTCAAACCGAGCTCTACTGCATGTAACGCTTGGCGTCTGAAACCACGTAAAGTCTCATCTAAAAGCTCCGATGCACCTGCAGGCACACGTACACGTGGCATATACACAGGATCACCAACTAAACCAAAACCAATATAACTAAAATGCACACGAATTTGATGCGTACGTCCAGTTTCAAGACGGGCTTGGATACGGGTGAAATGTTGGAAGCGCTCTTTCACGTTATAGTGTGTTACTGCATCTTTACCACCTGGCAGTACCGCCATTTTGACACGATCCACAGGGTGACGCTTAATCGGTTCATCCACCGTACCGCCCGCAATTACATTGCCATATACAATTAAGTCATATACGCGATAGACCGACTTTTTAGCCAACTGCTTGCTCAGTGAAAATTGTGCTTCTAAGTTTTTTGCAACGACCAACAAACCAGACGTATCTTTATCAATCCGATGTACTAAGCCCGCACGAGTCAGTTCTGACGATTTTGGATAGTGATGTAACAATGCATTGACCAAGGTCCCTGATGAATTTCCAGCACCTGGATGCACCACCATACCAACGGGTTTATTCACGACAATAATGTCATCATCTTCATAGACGATATCCAGTGGAATATCTTCAGGCAGGCTACGAGTTTGTGCTTCTAGTTCAACTTCAAGGGTTAACAGTTCAAATCCTTCACATTTATATTTAGGTTTGACACTGTTACCATTTACCAACAAATGGCCTTCTTTCAGCCACTGTTTGAGCTTTTCACGCGAAAAGTCGCTCCAAATCAGTGCTGCAACTTGGTCTATACGCTGTCCTAGATAAGATTCATCCAGTTGAAATTGCAACGATAAACGTGTTGCAGTAGAGCTTGAAGTATGGTTATCTGCATCCTCAGAATCTTCAAGTAAATTGAAATCAGTTTCAGGGAAATTTGGATCGGAAGATTGTGCTTGAGTCATTTGATCATTCAAACAAAAGTGATTTAATAGTGCAATTGTAGCTCATTGCCCGCATTAACAGAGGAATTTTTATGTCGCTACCACATTATAAAATGACAATGCTTGCTCTTACGGTTGGCATTGCATCGGCAATGGTAGGCTGTAGCAGCAATCCCAAGAAAGAAGTGGTAGATACCGGTCCACAATCGAGTGAACAGGTTTATATTCAAAAAGCAGAAACAGCACTAAAAAGTGGTCAATATACCGACGCTGCGAAACACCTTGAAGCCATAGATACATACTATCCAACAGGCGAATACGCACAACAAGCACAACTTGAATTGCTCTATGTGAAATTCCAGCAGAAAGATTATGAAGGCACCATTGCACTGGCTGACCGTTTTATTCGTTTAAACCCTCAACATCCAAACGTGGACTATGCCTACTATGTACGTGGTGTAGCCAATATGGAGCAAAACTATGATGGTTTACTACGCTATACTTCTTTAAAGCAGTCACACCGTGACGTGAGTTATTTGAAAGTTGCTTATCAAAACTTTGTAGATTTCATTCGTCGCTATCCTTCAAGCACTTATGCGGTAGATGCAGCTCAGCGTATGAAGTTTATCAGCAATGAGTTGGCTGAAAGTGAAATGAATGCAGCACGCTTTAATATCAAACGTAAAGCATGGGTTGCAGCATTAGAGCGTTCGCAATGGGTGGTTGAACATTATCCTCAAAGCCCGCAAATACCTGAAGCTTTAGCGACAGTGGCATACTCTTATACGCAATTGGGCGATAAACAAACCGCTCAACAGTACATTGATGTACTCAAACTGAATTATCCAAATTTAGTAAAATCAAATGGTGAAGTAAACTTACGCGCAGCACGTAAAGAAGCAAGTTGGATCAACCGTGCAACTCTAGGTGTGTTTGGTCGTGAAGAGCAAAATAGTTCTGAGCAAAAAATTGAGCAACCGAAAGAAATGACTGAACGCAGTTTTACCAACCGCATCAGCTTAGGTTTACTCGACCGTCCTAAAACACCAGACAACGCAAGCACTGGAGCTGAATAATTCATTTGAAATATTCGCTATTTTACAAAGGGCAAGTTATCATACTTGCCCTTTTGTTTTATGCTGTTTTCGCTTGATCAAAACGCTCAAAAGGTATACAAAACAATTTAACTTTGATGGTTTTTTGCATTTTTAAAGCATCCATCTCTCTATTTTTTCACGTTTCTAAAGACTTCAGCGATTGACGACTCGACATGGCTATTCCTCAACATACTATTGATCAAATTCTAGATCGGACCGACATTGTCGACCTGATTGGTCAACGGGTGAAACTTAAAAAGTCAGGTCGTACCTATTCAGGTTGTTGTCCATTCCATCAGGAAAAATCACCATCTTTTCACGTTTACCGTGACAAACAGTATTTTCACTGTTTTGGTTGTCAGGCCAATGGAAATGCCATTCGTTTTTTAATGGACATCGACAGTCGTAGTTTTATAGATGTGATGAAGGATTTGTCGAGTCAAACAGGCATCGAACTGCCAAAAGACAATCGTGACTCGAAAAAACTGGTATATAAACGCGAAGCCAAACCTGTCGAACAACCCAAAGTAGAAGCGACGGAAGCTAAGGTTGAACGTACTCCTGCACAAGCCGAATTTAAGGTTGAACATGATCCATTTGCTGAATTTCAGTCCATGGACTACCAAGAGAGCTATGCAGATTTTGAAGCTTTTGAGGGCTTTAACACCGCCCCTGTTCAAGAAGGTAATTTATACGACCTATTAGAAAATATTGCACAGTACTATGAACAACAACTACCACATAGTCGTACCGCACAGCAGTATTTTAAACAACGTGGACTCAGTCGAGATACTATTGCATATTGGCGTTTAGGCTATGCCCCTGAAGACTGGCAACACTTAGAAAAAGCCTTTCCACAAGATATCGAAGGCTTAAAGCTACTCGGACTGATTCGTACTAGTGACAGTGGACGGGACTTTGACTTACTCCGTGACCGCGTTATTTTCCCGATTCGTGATGCCAAAGGTCGTGTAGTGGGCTTCGGTGGTCGTGCTCTGAATGACGAAATCAAACCCAAATACATCAACTCACCAGACTCTGAGGTATTTCATAAAAACCAGTTACTTTATGGTTTATATGAAGGTCGCAAACAAAAGGCTCAAGACTGGCTAATGGTCGAAGGCTATATGGATGTGATTGCGCTACAGCAGTATGGCATCGCAGGTGCCGTGGCGACTTTAGGGACTGCCAGTAACACTGAACATTTAAATATTCTGTTTAAGCAAAACAACCGTATTACCATCGCCTTCGATGGTGACTTGGCAGGACAAAAAGCAGCACGTCGTACTTTAGAAATCGCGTTGCCTTTACTCAATGATGGTCGCGAGCTGAAGTTTTTTGTTTTACCGAGTGATCATGATCCTGATTCATTGATCCGTCGTGAAGGTATTGAAAACTTTAATAAACTATTGCAACAAGCTCCTCTACTTTCAGACTTTGTTTTTGCCCACCTGACGCAGAACCATGACATCAGTAGTCCTGAAGGCAAAAGTCAGGTCATGAGTGAGTTGCGTCAACTGACGGACTTATTGCCGAAAACGGGCTCTTTCCGTTATTTATTGAATCAATCCTTTAAAGAAAAACTCGGTTTTGGTCGCCGTTGGACGCCTCAAGTTAGCAACGACGCCTCGTTGTCATTTAATATTCGCACCAAAGATGAAGACTTCGCGCTCGCCGTTTTGATCCATCATCCGTTTTTGTATATTCACTTTGAAACCTTGCGCGCTTATCTACCTGAAGATGAACTTTTGGCACATGTGCTACAAGTCTTAGATGGCATCTTTGATGATTTGCCCGATGACCAAGAACTGGCAACCTATTATGTTTTGGGTGCGTGTAGCCGTTATGCCAATGCAATTGCCGATATTATGCAGCGCACCAACATTGAAGAACTAACCAAAACACCAGAACTGGCGGATAAACTGGCTAGTGAATATGCCCTGTCGCTTGAAGAAAAATATTTAAAACTTAAACTTAAAGCCCCAAATTCATTAATTGAGACACGAAATTTAAAACATAAACTCTTTGAACTGACCAAAAAAATAGGCTTGAGACTGATTACTTAAACCGATTAGATTTTTGTATTTGGATTTACTTTTTAGTTTTACGTCGTTTAGCAAAAGTCTCATTTAAACAATTTTGCATATGTTCAAAATAACTTGGATCTTCAGCTTTAGCTGCTTCACGTAGCATAATCGAGGTTGGATGCAGTAATTTCTGTGTCAGACGATGTGCAAAATCCTGCATCACCTGTTCTGCTTGTTCCCCTTTTGCAATACGAGCTAATGCGAGTTGTAACTCTTCTTGTCTTAACTGTTCACCTTGCTCGCGATAGGCATGAATGGTTTCGCCTGCTAGATTGACTTTTTGCTGTGTCACCAACTCCGTTGCCAGTTGATTCACCATCACCTCAGCTTCAACCGCCGCCTGGCGACGCTGAGCAAGGTTTTCATCAATCACCGATTGCAAGTCATCCACGCCATATAAATAGACGCCATCCAAACTTTCAACTTTCGGGTCTATATCACGCGGAACAGCCAAATCCACCATTAACATTTGTTGATAACGACGCTTTTTTAAGGCCACCTTCACATCTGGATAATGAATGACTTGATGCAAGCTTCCCGTACAACTAGAAATGACATCTGCGCGTGAAAGATTGTTCGCCAGTTGATCAAACTCAATAATTTCAACATCTACCCGATGTGCAATTTCCTGAGCCAAACTTTCAGCCCGCTCACGGGTACGGTTACAAATCAGGATTTTTGCGACTCCCATTTCAGCCAAATGCTTTGCCACCAAACTATTCATTTCACCCGCAGCAACCACCATGACCGTCAACTTTTCAGGTTTACTAAAAACTTGCAAAGCAAGCTGAGCAACAGCATAGCCCATGGATACAGCATGACTGCCAACGGCTGTTTCCGAGCGTACACGCTTCGCTGCATAAAAAGCATATTCAAAAATTCGGTTTAAGTGAGGGGAAACGGTATGTGCCGATTTAGCGAGCGACAGTGCAGATTTAACCTGTCCCAAAATTTGCGGCTCACCAAGCATAAGTGAGTCTAAACCACTTGCAACACGCATTAAGTGTGTCACGGCCTGCGCGTTTTCATAACGATATACATGATTCAACAGTTGTTTAACATCTATACCATTTGCTTGGGCGAGCCAGTTTAATACCATATCTGAGTTTTCAGACATAGCATACACTTCTGTTCTGTTACACGTAGACACCACCACCATTTCATTTAAGTCATGGTTTTGGCCTTGTTGCTCAAGCAGTTGCGTTAACTTTTCAGGGTTAAATGCAATTTGTTCACGCAACTCTACGGAGGCGGTTTGATGGTTGACACCCAATGCAAAGAAAGACATATCAGATCATCATTTCGCTAAATTTATGCTATTGTGCAATAACGGTGTCATAAAAAGCATACTTGGATCAAGAAAAATTGCGTCAAACACATTGCCGACTGAGCGGCGCGAGAATTAAGCAATATTCTACCACATTCTTACTCGTCGGTAGCATGGCATCTAGTGCTCATCTTAGAGCAGCTGGAGAATTTTCGCTATCTAATTATGATGCAATTCAACAAAGTATGATTGCCGAATTTGCACTGGCCTACCAAGATAATGCAACGGCATTGCATAATTATACGGTCCTTGCGATTAAAAGTAATTCCACGACCATTAAACAACGCGCTTTAAATATTGCCCTTGAACAAAATGACTTACGTGCCGCACTCGACATTGCGACGCATTGGGTGGTGCAAGAACCCACTGACGTTCCTGCATTATTTTATCTATCCCACATTGCACTGAAAGCGCATGAATATGAGCTTGCTGCTGAAACATTAGACAAAATTCTCAATATCGACGCAAATGCCGATTTGGAACAAATTTTTGCAGGAATTGCCCCAGAAGAACCTGAAGATCAAGAAGTCTTAATTCAAGCCTTGCGTTCAAGTAAAGAGCGCAACAACCCCTCTATTTTAGCTCTGATTGCAGGTTTAGAAGCGCAAAATGGGCAGCTTGAACAAGCACTAATCACGATCAATAAAGCCCTAAAAAAGCGTGGTCGTGTTACAGGCTATATTCTTATGAAAGCCAATTTACTCAGTGCTCTGGGTCTAGAGGAAGAAACGCGTAATTGGTATGCAAAATCGAGTCGTAAGCACCGTGACAATGTCGAAGTTCGCTTAGCAGAAGCTAAATACTTAATTAAAGTAAATGCTTCCAATGAAGCCTTAGGCAAACTTGAAAGTCTTATTAAAAAGTGGCCTGATAATGAAGATGCCTTATTTATTGCCGGTTTAACCAGTATTGACCTAAAACAGTACGAAAAAGCAGAAAAATATTTGGTTGAACTACGGAATTCAGCCGAATATCAAAATGAAGCCTACTACTACCTTGCTGTAAATGCTGAACGAAAGCAACACTTTGAAACAGCAAAGGCCTACTATCGTTTAGTCGATGGTAGCTTGTATACGGTGTCACGTCGTAGCCTCATCAGTATTTATAGTGAACAAAATAAACTCAATGACGCACTGCGTTTTTTAACCCAAGAACGGGTCAATTATCCGCAACATGCAAGTTTTTTGTATCAAGCACAAGCCGATATTTTAAAGCGTATGAATAACAAAGCTGCTGCTATGCGTCTATTGGATGAAGCGATTAAAAATATACCCGATGACCCTGAGCTGGTCTATTCTGAAGTGCTGATGCTAGATGCACATACAGACAAGGAAAAACTTGAAAAACTGCTCAATCAACTTTTAAGCATTGAGCCCAATAGCCCGACATACTTAAATGCATACGCTTACACTTTAGCATTACAAAACAGACGCTTAGATGATGCTCGAAGATTTGTTGAACACGCTTTAGAGTATGCCCCTGAGCAAGCTTCCATCTTAGATACTCTAGGCTTTATTTGTTATTTACAAAATGACTTTAGCACCTCAGCCAGAGTCTTAGAAAAAGCCTACATTCTCAGTGGTAGTGTCAATATTGGAGTGCGTTATGCACGTTCTGTATATATGTTAGGTGATCTGCAAAAATTCTCTACGGTGTTACAACAACTCAAACAAAAACATCCAAATGATCCTCAATTGGATCAACTCAATACTTTATTGTTACCCCAACAACTGAAAAAGAGCTCATAGTTTTTATGCGTATTTTCTCAAATCTGAGTTTAAGCCTACTTGCTGCAAGTAGCTTGGCACTAACAGGCTGTCAACAATTTACCAAACCGCAGCTTGATCCAAACACCATACAAACCGAAACAGATCAACAATTTAGCTTACAAGGTAAAATTGGGGTACGTACACCTGAACAAACAGGTAGTGCTTTTTTTACCTGGGTACAACAGCAACAAGAGTTTGATATTGAACTGAGTGGCATTTTAGGTGTGGGTAAAACACAAATTACAGGCCGTCCGGGTGAAGTCAGCCTCAATAGTGCTAAAACTGGGTTGATTCAAGCAGAAACCCCCGAAGAACTCTTAAAAATAGCCACAGGTTGGCAAGCACCGATCACCCATTTGGTCAATTGGGTTCAAGCCAAACCTGCGACAGTTCAGGCTCAAATAAAAAGAGATGCTGAAAAACGTGCAACTCAAATTGTTGAAGATGGCTGGAACGTGGAACTGAGCTATAACGAGCAAGCTAAAATGCCAAATCGGTTGATTTTAAAACAAGCACTTGAAAATGGTGCAGAAAACCGTATTACAATGGTCATTCAAAACCGTTAATTTGCTTCGTTATGATCCGTGTCCCAGCTCCATCAAAACTGAATTTGTTTTTGCACATTACAGGTCGACGTGAAAACGGCTACCACGAGTTGCAAAGTATTTTCCAACTGGTCGATTTATGTGATTGGTTAGAATTTGAGTCTCGTCCGGATCAACAGATTTATATTGAAGGCTTAAACAGTGTCGATTTGAATCAAAATTTGATTTATAAAGCGACGCAGATACTTAAACCGTATGCACAAACAGCTACCGGTTTATCTATTCATCTTGAAAAAAATATTCCAATGGGTGCAGGCTTAGGTGGAGGTTCATCGGATGCTGCAACGACATTAATCGTGGTCAATCAACTGTGGCAGTGCGGACTCAATACTGAACAATTAGCAGACTTAGCCGTTCAGTTGGGTGCGGACGTTCCCATCTTTGTACATGGCTTAAATGCATGGGCTGAAGGCATCGGTGAACACTTAACATTCATAGACTTAGATCAAAAACAATACATTGTGTTAAAACCTGACTGTTTTATCAGCACTCAACTGCTTTTTTCACAAAAAACGTTGACAAGAAACACGAAGAGCTCTACATTTTGCGCCTATCAGTTAAAGCCGTCTGATTTTGGAAATAATTTTGAGCCTTTGGCAAGAAGTTTATATCCAGAAGTAGATGAAGCGATGCAATATCTCGACCAGTTCGGTGTTGCAAAACTTACAGGTACAGGTGCTTGTGTTTTTACTGAAGTAACGAATGATATAAACATTGATGATGTTCTGGCAAATGCACCATGTAAAGCTTACTTGGTCAATAGTTTGAACGAGTCACCAATGCGACATTTCAAAGTTACCTGATAGGGGTATCGCCAAGTGGTAAGGCACCGGTTTTTGATATCGGCATCCGTTGGTTCGAATCCAGCTACCCCTGCCATTTTATTTCACCTGTAGATGACTGTACTAGGGGTATCGCCAAGTGGTAAGGCACCGGTTTTTGATATCGGCATCCGTTGGTTCGAATCCAGCTACCCCTGCCATTTTACAGTGATCAAATTTAGGGGTATCGCCAAGTGGTAAGGCACCGGTTTTTGATATCGGCATCCGTTGGTTCGAATCCAGCTACCCCTGCCATTTTCTAAAAAAGACAGAGCATACTTTGCTGTTTGACTGTTAATTTACCTTGACAAAAAGACGCAAAAATATTAAAGTTCTGCCGCATTAGGGGTATCGCCAAGTGGTAAGGCACCGGTTTTTGATATCGGCATCCGTTGGTTCGAATCCAGCTACCCCTGCCATCTAATTTCCAAATTGCCAACCGCCAAGGGTGCTTCATGCCCAATCTTGTCGTTTTTAGTGGATCTGCACATCCACAATTCGCCCAAAAAGTCGTAAGCCACCTGCACATCCCTCTAGGTGCTGCATCTGTAGGTCAATTTTCTGACGGTGAAATTGCTGTCGAAATTACTGAAAATGTTCGTGGTAAAGACGTATTTATCGTACAGCCTACTTGCGCCCCAACGAATGATAACCTTATGGAAATCCTCGTCATGGCCGATGCTTTGCGTCGTGCAAGTGCTGGCCGTATTACCGCAGTGATTCCTTATTTCGGTTATGCGCGTCAAGATCGTCGTCCTCGTTCATCACGTGTTCCAATTACTGCAAAAGTTGTCGCAGATATGCTGACAACTGTAGGAATTGACCGTGTGGTAATGATCGACCTTCACGCTGACCAAATCCAAGGTTTCTTCGATATCCCTGTAGACAACATCTACGGTACACCAGCGCTTTTAGCTGACCTTCGTCAACAATCACATGATAACCTCATGGTGGTTTCTCCAGACGTTGGTGGTGTCGTTCGTGCCCGTGCTGTTGCTAAACAAATGGGCGATATTGACCTTGCTATCATCGACAAACGTCGTCAAAAGGCAAATGAATCACAAGTCATGCACTTGATTGGTGATGTTAAAGGCCGTGACTGCGTCATCGTAGATGACATGGTGGATACTGCTGGTACGTTATGTAAAGCTGCTGATGCATTGAAAACATTTGGTGCGCGCAAAGTGGTTGCTTATGCAACTCACCCTGTTTTATCAGGTAAGGCTATCGAAAACTTGAAAAATTCTGTGATTGATGAATTGGTTGTTACAGACACCATTCCTCTTTCTGAAGAAGCTCAAGCTCTTGGTAAGATTCGCCAAGTTTCAGTTGCGAGTATGGTTGCTGAAACAATTCGTCGTATTAACAACGAAGAATCTATTAGCGCAATGTTTGATTCTTATCTATAATATAGCGCTGAATTTTAAAAGCCCTGCTCTGTGCAGGGCTTTGTCTCACTAGGTCGGTCGCAGATCTAGTTTATTTAAAACTTAAATTAAGGATGTCTATCATGGCAAACTTCGTATTAAACGCTCAAGCGCGTGAAGCAGCTAACCAAGGGAAAGGTGCGAGCCGCCGCCTTCGTCATGCTGCTCAAGTTCCAGCAATCATCTACGGTGGTGCTGCTGAACCTGTAGCTGTTACTTTAGAACTTCGTGAGCTTGTTAAAGCTTTAGAAAGCAATGCTTTCTTCGAAGAAGTTGTTGAAATCAAAGTTGGCGATAAAGTTGAAAGCGTTAAAATCAAAGCGTTACAACGTCACCCAGCTAAAAACACACCTATGCACGCTGACTTCGTTCGCGCATAAGTGTTATTGGTGTAATTAGTGTCAAATATTTCACTGATTGTTGGTTTGGGCAACCCAGGTTCTGAGTATGCCCAAACCCGCCATAATGCAGGCTTTTGGTTTGTTGAACGCCTTGCAGAACAATATGGCATTACGCTAAAAAAAGACCCAAAATTCAATGGAATGAGTGGGCGTGGTAATATCGAAGGTCAAGACGTCCGTCTGTTATTACCCACAACCTTTATGAACCTTGTTGGTAAAAGTGTTGTTCCCTTCGCAAAATTCTACAATATTGCTCCAGAAGCAATACTGATTGCTCACGATGAACTCGATATGAACCCTGGTGTCATTCGCCTAAAAACAGGTGGTGGTCATGGTGGACATAATGGTTTACGTGACATAGTTCCTCATATCGGCCCAAACTTCCATCGCTTACGCATTGGAATTGGCCATCCAGGCTCAAAAGAACGTGTTTCAGGACATGTCCTGAGCAAAGCACCAAGCAATGAACAAAATTTAATGGATGACGCAATCCATCACGCATTAGCTCGCACTAAAATGCTAGTGAATGGTGAGATTCAGCCAGCCATGAATCAAATCAATGCTTACAAACCGAACTGATAAGTCAAAAATTTGTTGAACGCTACTGCTTGCCATAGTGTCTTTTTAAAGGCAAAATGCGCTTGCCTGATTGCTTATCCAGCAAGTTCAGTTTGATTTAACCATAAGATAACGATCTTAGGTCCACTCAGGAGACGCTCGTCATGCTATCTCGTTTATTAAAAGCAAAAATCCACCGTTGTGTTGTTACTCAAGCTGAACTCCATTATGAAGGCTCATGTGCAATTGACGGTCTTTTATTGGATTTAGCCGGTATCCGCGAATATGAAGAAATTCACATGTGGAACGTGACAAATGGTAAGCGTTTCAGTACCTATGCAATTCGTGGTGAAGAAGGTTCTGGTATTATTTCAGTCAATGGTGGCGCAGCACATCAAGCTGATGTAGGCGACCTAATGATTATCGCGACCTTTGGTGATTTTACAGAAGCTGAAGCAAATGCACATAAACCACGCTTGGTTTATGCAAATCCAGATAACACTGTAAGTCACATGGCAAACTGTATTCCAGTACAAGTGGCTTAAACCCAATAGATTAAAAAAATCCGCTGCGTGCGGATTTTTTTATCAGCAGAATCATACCATTGTATCAAGTTGGATCAGAACGAAATCCGCTCAGCCAATCCCGTTTACTCTCACAGCCTAAATCTTGTAGCTGATTACCTTTCAATGCCGTAAGTATCGCATTGCCCTGCTCATCGACTTTAAACTCAGCATATTCTGCCTGCTGATAACAATCGGCTAAACCTTCTGCAAATAAAAAACTTCTCGATGCAGGATAAAGCTGGTTATAACGATTATTCGGGTTTTGTAAAATCAGTCGAGCTGTCCGAACATTTTTAGGCGACTCAAAATAGCTATGGATCACGCGCCTATGTGCATCGAGTTCAACATAAGTGAGCACCGAAGACTTGTTGTTAATCACTTCATCAAAATAATGACCTGAAAAAATCTGATCTTCTTGATTGATGTTGGCTTGGTTGTTACTTTCTGGGTTTGAATGCTGTGGCGCAAAATAAAGTTGATAATTTAGTGCCATATAATCACCCTGAATAATCGAACGTGGGTCTACAGGTTGCAAACGCACATATATGCTTTGACTATGGTTTATGTGCCATTCATTTTTAAAGATTAAGCCTAAAAATACCGCGATGCTAAGTAGTGCCAAAACAAGAGGAATCATTTTTTTCATACCCCAAACTCCTCTTTTTGCTTAAATATAGTCAAGCTCAATGTCAGTAAGAGCAACATCAGCCCTGACAAAAACATGCTTAAACTTTTAATCAGAAAGGTCACATCAAGGGAATAATATAAAAACCCTAAAATTACAGCGAAAGTTGCCAGTGCAAATCCATAGATCACTTTATCTTGTGTTTTTAATGCCCATGAAATGATGGCCAAACAAATAAAAATATCGAAATAGCCATAAAAAATCAGTCCTGCTGCGAAAGCAACCAAAATGAAGTGCGCAAATAAATGAAACTGCTTTTGAATATGTAAAAAGACAAAAAGTACAAACCATAAAATCGGCAGACCAAAAGCCAATATCGGAATGTGCTCAATTTTCGCTAATTCATATTTCCCAAATAAAGTATAAAAGCCCATGGAAAATAGAATAACTCCAAGTGCTGCAAGCAATACACTACGTTGATATTCAGTTGGCTGTATAAATTTTATAGTCAGAATTCCCAGATAAACAACATAATTCCAAAGCGCTAAATAGACAAAATTCTCAACAATATTACGCCAACTGAGATGTGCATTAATATCCCAAATACACGCCACACCTGCTACATATAAACCCAAAATTTGAACAAAAACAAAGAACCAATGTGTACGCATAAAATAGGCGAGTGCAAGCATCACCAATTGTAAAAATAGAATAGGTATAATTTGATTCATCAAATCAACGGTGTGAAAAATCACCGCAATTTGCCCTGCAACCCAGAGACAATAAGCAAATTGTCTTAAAAACAAACTTTGTTTAGCTTTCAACAAATAAGCTGCCAAAGCTACAAAGACAATACCCATAATTAAAGAGAAATTCCCCCAAAAGGTCAGCATCAACGTAGCAAAGACGATGCCCGCAATCCAAGCTCCTACCGCAAGTGGAATAGCATTGAAGCGACTATGTGGAATAAATTTAATCAACAGATAAGTGATAGAAGCAAACCACGCAAAAATAATCAGTGCGATAAAAAATAATTCAAAAATTTCATTCTGACCAAACCACTCCGTCACCGCTTTCACAATGACCAAGGTAAAGCTAATGCCCAAGCCAACGGCTGAAAGTGCGCTACATAGCTGATCTTTATTTTGATAATAGTAAGCCAGTGAAATGCCCAACAAGAGAAAAGACACGATGAAATAAAGAATGTTTTTATCTGCATAGAGATACATCGCCATATGCCAAACCGAGAGAATGGCAAACCACAGCAAGAATAAATAACGGAGTTTCGAATAATATTTATTGCAGAGATAGAATTGAATCAGTGCAAATACATGAATACTGATTAAGAAAAGATCTGGATATTGATCTCCCCAAAAGGTTTGAATAAAAAACAGAAACAATGCCAATTGGCTGGTCATACATAAAAGGAAAAACATCCCGATATTCGGACGATATAACCACGGTAAAAGCAGCACAGACCAAAGTAGAAATAATAAATAGCTGTCAGCACCCGTTTGATAAATTTGACCAATCACAGCCAAGCTTAAACCAATCATCAAACCACAGATACTATGTAAACACTGCACTAGAAAATCATGTTTTGTCAGCCACAGGCTGCAAACTGCGCTAAGGAATAACAACAACTGAGGAATAGCCAGTTGAATATTCTTTGGCAACATAAACCAATTGGCAGCAACCAAATACAACATACTGACCGCAATCAGTGTAAAACCAAAAACTTGAAGATGCTTGATGAAGGACTCAGCATTCCAAGGATAATCGTATTGTTGAATTTTAATCACTCCCACCCCCTCTCTTATTTTTATCTTGATCATTTCAAATCATTCAATCTGTAGAAAACGTCTTATTCATGTTTATGGTTCTTCTCAAGTATTCATTTTTAAACATTAAACTCATACTAAGTGAAATCATACACAGAGAGTGTTGGTCTTTAGCAAACCAATAACATAAACAACCCTATAGCAAAAATTGTTCTATGTATAAAACTGATCATTCTAAAACTCCCCCTGTTTTTATAAATATTTAGCACTATAATGGGCTTACATCGCTTCAGGGCGGGGTGCAATTCCCCACCGGTGGTAAGTTCAGTTGAATGACTCAGACTGAATCAGCCCACGAGCCAGCCAAGCAGAAATCATCTGTTTGGCTCGCAGATTTGGTTCAACTCCAAAGCCGACGGTATAGTCCGGATGAAAGAAGACGACGTGACCAATAGAATCTCAGGTGCAAACCTGTGAGGATTTATTGCTACGCCAATTTTTCAAAGTCCTGAAATGTTCAACCGTACTTTAATTTTACGCGAGCGTTTCAATGTCTAGTTTGATTCAACCCGAAATTTTCTTTTCAGCCCTTTCTCCAGCTGAACAACGTATCCAACAAGCTTTAGAAGATATCCGCCAAGGTAAACCTGTTTTGGTGATGGATGACTTTGACCGTGAAAACGAAGCCGACCTCATTGTGGCTGCCGAAACTCTCACCGTCGAAACAATGGCACGTATGATTCGTGATGGTTCTGGCATTGTCTGTTTATGTCTGACCGATGAATTGGCCGATCACTTAGAGCTTGTGCCTATGGTGTCAGATAACTCGAGTCAGTTCAAAACAGCATTCACTGTAACCATTGAAGCTGCAACTGGCGTGACTACTGGTGTGTCTGCACAAGACCGCACTACCACAGTCAAAGCCGCGATTAAGGATGGGGCTATTGCCAGCGACTTAAACCGCCCCGGTCATGTATTCCCACTTCGTGCACGCCAAGGCGGTGTGCTCACCCGTCGTGGTCATACCGAAGGGACAATTGATTTAGCACGTTTAGCAGGCTTGAAGCCAGCAGGTGTCTTGTGTGAACTGACCAATGCCGATGGAACTATGGCCTCAGGCATTCAAGTGTTGGCTTATGCACAAACGCATCAGTTGACCGTAATCACCATTGAAGAATTGGTGCAGTATCGCATTAAACACGGAGTCTAATTTTTAAGCTCACAATCAAAAAGCCTCCGTGTTGGAGGCTTTTTGATACAGTACCATCAACATCAAGCAAAGACAGTATAAATACCATAGAGCGCAATGCTGACCAATATCGCGCCACAAACACCTAACAGCTTATTGTACAAAGCGGACTGCGAGAGTTTATTAAAACCCAAATAAACCAAAGACAAGGTGCTGAAGTCTAGAATAATCCAGAGAATGGTCAATAGTACAAGGCTGACATCGACATCGCTGGTAACCCCGATGAACTGTGGGAAAAATGAAGCAAAGAAAATAATATCTTTCGGATTGGAAATACCCACCAAGAAACCTTGCTTAAAACCTCCCTGTACCGCAGTTAACTGCACAGGTGCAGTATCAGGTTCTTGCGCAACAGCTTCTTTTAAAATTTGAAAGCCTAAATAGGCAATATATAAGCAGCCTAAAACTTTAATGGCATTTAGCCAATGCTCTGCAATATTTAAAAAGCCTTTTAAAATCAGCACTGACAAAACAATAAGGACTAAAGAGGCTAAGTTCGTCCCAAAAATGGTTTTTAAGGCTTGTTTATATCCACCTTTTAGACCTGCACTGGCAACCAGTAACATCACTGGGCCAGGTGTTGCAATCATGACCACCACAGCCATACAGTACAGCATGAGTTCAAATACATTTACCATCTAAAAATCCTTTCCCCCAGCCCACGCTCACATACTCTATTTCAGTGACATGAGTATTCTTTTTTATACAAAAACAAAGAGGACTTATTCGTCCTCTTCGGTATGGATGAGATGTTGCCGAATGGCATCAGCGCGTAAAAAAGCCAAATCATAACTGGCTGTCGCAAGGGCAAGAACACGGCGTTCAAATTCTTGCCAAAGTGGTTTCACTTGCTGTGCCTGAATACCTAAACCACTCTCTTCTGTAAAACTCTTATTCTTTTCACACACTTTCAAAGCATGATAAAGCTTACGTCCTTTTGATGCATCGGGACGCAAACGAACACGTTTGGATAAAACAAAAGCTTCGACCTGCTGTACATCTGCAAATGGCAACATCGGTACTAAAATTTGATCTAGTTGTGCAT
Organism: Acinetobacter halobius; assembly: GCF_044130335.1. Taxonomy (NCBI): domain Bacteria; kingdom Pseudomonadati; phylum Pseudomonadota; class Gammaproteobacteria; order Moraxellales; family Moraxellaceae; genus Acinetobacter; species Acinetobacter halobius. The sequence continues at coordinate 44,947 of NZ_JBIQOD010000019.1, read as the reverse complement.
CTAAGCGTTGCCAAACTGAACTATGCTGCTCCGAAGTGTAGGTATTCCACTGAATTACCTCATGATTAAAACGACGGCAGCCACGACACACAGAATCACCAAATACCGTTGAACAACGCCCTGCACATGGGGTCAAAGAGGCAATTCGACGATCTGTACTCAAAACATACTCCTGATAAGCAATCTACCAAAACAAAATAGATTTTGTCTTCGGCAACTGAATATACACGCTCACCTACAACTTGAGAAGCCATTTAAAATGTTTACTTATCTCGCATCTTGGTTGAATTCCATGTAAAATGTGGGCCTTAAAATTATCTATCAAAATACATTGGAGTACTCAATGAACGCTACTGTAGAACAGCTTGCACCTGTAGAACAGCAAGCGACGACTGGTTGGGTTGTTGCCGCACTTTATCAATTCAAAGAAGTTCAAGATCCTACTGATCTGCAACAACGTCTTTTAGACTTGGTAAAAACCATCAACCTATGTGGTACTCTGATTGTTGCTGGCGAAGGTATTAACGGTACTGTTGCTGGTAATCGCGCTTCGATTAACACTATTCATCAATTCCTTCTAAATGAAGGTTTCAACGATATGGAATACAAAGAGTCTGACAGTGCAGACAAACCATTTCGTAAGATGAAAATCAAACTTAAAAAAGAAATCGTCACTTTAGGTGTGGAAGTTAAACCACGCGATTTAGTCGGTCACTACCTTGATCCGAAAGAGTGGAATGAACTGATTGCGCGCGATGATGTCATTTTGGTCGATACCCGTAATGACTATGAATACAAAGCAGGAACGTTTAAAGGTGCCATTGACCCGAAAACGGAAACCTTCCGCGAATTCCCTGATTATGTAAAACAAAACTTAGAACAGCATAAAGATAAAAAAATTGCGATGTTCTGTACAGGCGGTATCCGCTGTGAAAAATCTACATCATTACTTCTTCAAGAAGGTTTCAATGAGGTTTACCATCTTAAAGGCGGGATCTTAAAGTACTTAGAAGAAACCCCTGCTGAGGAAAGCATGTGGGAAGGTGAATGTTTTGTATTTGATGGTCGTACAGCTGTCACACATGGTGTCGAAGAAGGTCTAAACATTAAATGCCATGCTTGTGGTTGGCCACTTCTTCCAGTAGAAGCTGAAGAAACCAGTTATGAACACGGCGTATCATGCAAATACTGCATTGATAAAACCACTGAAAAACAAAAAGAAGGCTTCCGTATGCGCCAGTCACAAATTGCAGCAGCAAAACGTAAACGCCTTTGATCATTTGCTCGCTTTATCCAAATAAGCCCTCATTTGAGGGCTTATTTTTTTATATAGTTCACGTTTTTAAAATTATTTAACAATTTTGTCATGGCGTTCTGATAAATCTAATTCATACTGTACAAATAATAACCTAAAGTGGTGTACTAAAAGTCTCCACATAACAATAAAAATGACGTTCCTAAACGACGAAACATAGGATAATTGCTATGCATAAAATGATCCTTTCGCGCCATCGCGATCTAATTCGTAATGCTGCAGCCAACCGTATTGAACAATATCACCATACCAGTTTCAATCAGATTAAAGCCAAGCTTGAACAACGTACACATTTGTTTATTGTGGTTTTGGGCATGTTGATTGGTTCAAGTATCTCACTTGGGATTGGCTATCACTTAGACTCAACGATCTTCAATTATGGGCTACTCATTCTTATTCCGATTGTATTCGCTTACACTTTACGCAAAGTATATATTCACACCCTGACACATACGCGTTTTGATGAATAGCAAAACAATACATTGCAAATCTTTACCCACATGCGATAAGTCCTTAAGATAACTTATCGCATTTATTTTTCACACGTTTTATGAATCTCACCGAGTGGATCATCGCTATCATGGAACAATTGGGCTATGTCGGAATTGCCCTACTCATGTTCCTTGATAATGTCTTCCCGCCCATCCCATCCGAGATCATTATGCCCTCTGCAGGTTACTCAGCATCTCAGGGGCAGCTCATTTTAACTGGGGTCATTATTGCAGGATGTATCGGTTCATTGCTTGCAGCAGCTCTACTGTATTGGGTTGGTTATCAGTTTAAACAAGACAGCATCTTTAGATGGGTTGACCGCTATGGAAAATACTTATTTATTAAATCCAGCGATATCAAAAAATCTTTAGACTGGTTTGAACAATATGGACACCGTATTGTGTTCTTTGGTCGGATGATTCCTGCGGTACGTTCACTGATCAGTATTCCCGCAGGGATGAGCCGTATGCCCTTTTGGAAGTTCATGTTTTATAGTGGACTCGGTACGATTATCTGGACAACATTTTTAGCAACAGTCGGTTATTACTTTGGTGAAAACCAAGCATTGATGCATCAAATTTTTAGTAAAGTCGGTTATGTGATTATTACCATTGTTGCTGTGCTTATTTCATGGATTCTATACCGCAAACATTTACGCAAAACTCGCAGTTAATTTTTTTATTTTGGGGAAATACATGAAACACTACTTACTGCACTTCGCCGCAGTATATAGCATTGCTTTAGTACTCTTAATCACAGTACTCATCTTTGGTTTAAACCTTGGTGGTTTTACCTTAATTCCAACCTTAGTAGCCTGTGCTTTGATCACTGTGGGACACTTCGTTAAAAAAGAAAAACGCGTTCCAAGTAATCATGAAAAGATTCAGCTGGTGTGGGGCTCAAGTGCTGTTGCCATTATCATTGGCAGTTTTTTTGTCCTATTCTTAGTTGTGATGAATCCCAATGCTGAAGCCATTATGAAATCTGTCGATAATGCTGGCATCGGACTCACAGCAGTAGTGATGTTGTGTATGGTCGCGATTCATGGTGCTATTTTCCATATTGCTTATGGATGGTATGCAACATTTTATGATCAAAAACATAACCATTAGGCTGAATAATGGACATAACCTATCGAAATAAAACTTGAGCATGTCCATTTTTAGACTACTTTTGTACACCCAAAACCTTTTGACTGATTAACAATACAGGCCGTGCTAAAAGCATTACACAAATGAAAGCAGCAGGCCAAGCCATTAACCATGCATGTAACCAATGTTGGATAAAGTCGGTAATGAAGCCTAAATTTAGCCAAGTCACCCATAATGTCATCAAGAAAGACAATAGCATTGACATTAAAGCTGTATTAAACAAGCGAAATCTGAGTGTCATATTTTTTTCCTCAATCAACGACTGAGAAATTGTGACTTAATTTCATATTTGATAGAATCGCTATAAATTGAAACATTAATTCCAAAAATGAAATGCTTGATGATCTTTCACTCTTTATTGCTATCGTTGCAGCAGGCAGCTTGAGTCAAGCCGCTAAAAATCAGTCTATTCCAACAGCAACATTAACCCGACGCCTACAACAGCTCGAAAAAACATTAGGATGTAAACTACTGCACCGCACAACACGAGGTATTCAACTTACCCATGAGGGACAAAGCTATTACGAAAGATGCCAACCCCTTATTTCTAGTTTGCAGCAAGCGACTCAAGAACTAAGCCATCATATTTTAGACCCTATTGGTCAAGTAAAATTATTAGCACCAATCAATCTCGCCAATACAATTCTTAAAGCTTTCTGGGCGAGTTTTTTACATAAATACCCAGATATCCGCTTAGAAATTTGTTTAGACAACAAAAAGGATCATCTTTTAAGTACGGGGGCAGATTTAGCTTTACGAATAGGTCAACAGCAAGATACTTCGTATATTCAAAAATATATTTGTAGTCTTCAAACGATGATTGTGGCCTCACCGCAATATCTTGCTCAAGCCCCAAATATTTATCATCCGAACGATTTAAAAAATCATAGCTGGATCATCGCGCAACCATTATCCACTATAAAATTACAACGTAATCATGAACAAATAGAGTTCAAATTAGAAAATTTTAGAGCGCAGATTACAAATGAAATGCAGATTTGTACAGAATTAGCCTTACATGGCTTAGGCTTGTGCTATTTACCAGAAAATGTGTGTAAAGCGGAAATAGTGTCGGGACGTTTGATAAAAGTGTTACCTGAGTGGCAAACACCTGTTCGTGATATTTATGCAATATGGCCATCACAAAAATTACTACCAACGCGTGTTCGCGTGGTTGTGGAGGACTTGGTTGCATACATGGCTAATCTCGGATAGCACAACAAAGCGCTCGCTACCCGAGTTAAATATAAAATAAATGTTTAGCTTAATTTGGTGTGTGATACATCAAATAAAGTTCATTTAAGTTCTCTGGAATTTCTTCTGCAAGTTCATCCATTAACTGACCGTTACGACGGAAGGTTTCCATCTGCGGGTCTTCTTCATCAATCCCACTAAACACCATAATTGGTAAGGTAAGATCGACCAGCTGTTCTTCAAACTCAGGCGTGAACCAAGCATCTTCGTTTAAAAACATTGCATCAACAAAACCAACGCTCCAGTCGCCCAAGCTTGATTCTACATCTGCTTCTTCAATTTCAAAAGGAAACTCAATTCCCTCTTCATTGGCAAGGTTTTGACGAATAGACTCAAGCCAAGCTTTCACTTGCACGATGATCTCGGCAGGCACTTTCTTTTGATTATTATCAAAAAGTTCATCCAACCATTTTGCAAAAGTAGGACCAACTGCAATTGCACACAAAAAACCATGAGTCGCTGCAAAATCTAGACCATACTCATTTTGGTCACCATCTAGATATTCACTCAATAAGTCTAAATCTAAAGCACTCATTTCAAATCCAAATTCAGAAACTGATTAGGGCATTAGCATAGCATTTTCAGACACGATGCTACATCTGATTTTAGTCTTCTTCGTCGTCAAAATCGTCGTCATCGTCGATGTCGTAATCAAAATCTTTAAGCTCACGTTCCAAACGGCGCTGTGCAAGAAGGTCATCAATCAGGCGACGTTTTTCTAATGATTCTTTCGCACTAATTTTACTTGATGACTCATCAAAATTAACATCATCATCAGCGTAGTTATCATCTAGTTCAAAATCTGTAGAAGACACTAAAACTACCTCATAGTGAAAAAATGTGAAGGGTCTTAGGCGCTATTTATATGGGTTACAGAACCTTGTCAAGTTTTATTTGCATTTAGAGCAATTAATTCGATTTTTGCTCTTTATTTTTAAGCAATTTTTATGGCATGATATAATCCACCTTGCGTCTGTTTAGTTTTACGGCTTGTTTGTGTCGAATAAACGCCAAATATCCTTTATTTCATATTTGGGTTTTAAACTTAAGCGCGTGAGGGATGAACTTGAAAACAACAATTTCACCCCCATCTAAATTACTGAATTTATATTTTAATATTTTATCAGGTCGCACTTTTGCTGAATTATCCTGATGAAATAGACAGCTATTGACAGCTAAATTTATGAAGCAAATTGTGCTAAAATGCACGGTTTTCCACTGCCACAGATTCAACGAAGAGTAAGCAAAGATGAGCGATATGACTTCCCCTACTTCGCAAGTAGCGGCTCTGATTAGCCGAGGCAAAGAGCAAGGTTACCTAACTTACGCTGAGGTTAACGATCATCTCCCAGACTCGATTACTGAAAGCGAACAGATTGAAGACATTATTCAAATGCTTCAAGACGTGGGTATTCCTGTGCATGAGCGTGCACCTGAATCTGACGATGCAATGTTTGAAGGTGGTAATGAAGCTGCCGATGAAGTTGCTGAAGAAGAAGCCGCAGCTGTTCTCGCTTCTGTAGAAAATGAACCTGGTCGTACTACAGATCCAGTCCGCATGTATATGCGTGAAATGGGTACAGTTGAACTGTTAACGCGTGAAGGCGAAATCAGCATTGCTAAACGTATTGAAGAAGGCATTCGCGACGTTCTTCATTCGATTGCTTACTGGCCGAATGCGGTTGAAGTGGTATTACAAGAATACAAAGATTATGAAGCAGGCGAACGTCGCCTTGCAGACATCCTTTCTGGTTATTTAGATCCAGAAACAGATGAAGACATTCCAGAAGTCCTCGAAGAAGAATCTGAGATTGATGACGAAGAAGAGTCTTCGAGCAAATCAACCAAAGATGTGAAACTGGATGATGACGAGGAAGAAGAAGAGTCTGAAGGTGATGATGATTCTGAAGGCGAGTCTGGCCCAGATCCTGAAATTGCAAAAGTTCGTTTTGACGAATTGGCAGCCGCTTGGAAAAATACCCAAGCGGTAATCGAAAAGCACGGTCGTTCAAGCAAACCAGCTGAAGATGCATTAGAAGCACTAGCAACTGTGTTTATGATGTTCAAATTTACACCTCGTTTATTTGACATCATTTCAGAAATGATTCGTGGTACGCATGAACAAATTCGTACCTCTGAACGTGAAGTAATGCGCTATGCAGTTCGCCGTGGTCGTATGGATCGCACGCAATTCCGCACCTCTTTCCCAGGTCAAGAATCAAACTTTGCTTGGTTGGATGAACAAATTGCGAAAGCGTCGCCAGATCAAAAAGGCTATCTTGAAAAAGTACGTCCAGATGTTTTAGCGTTCCAACAAAAAATTGCAGACATTGAAAAAGATTTGGGCCTTGATGTTAAAGGCATCAAAGACATTTCAAAACGTATGGCTGTAGGCGAAGCAAAAGCACGCCGCGCGAAAAAAGAAATGGTAGAAGCGAACTTACGTTTGGTAATTTCGATCGCGAAAAAATATACCAACCGTGGCTTACAATTCTTGGACTTGATCCAAGAAGGTAACATCGGTTTGATGAAAGCGGTAGACAAGTTTGAATACCGTCGTGGTTATAAGTTCTCGACTTATGCAACGTGGTGGATTCGTCAGGCCATTACTCGTTCGATTGCCGACCAAGCGCGTACCATTCGTATTCCAGTACACATGATCGAAACCATTAACAAGATCAACCGTGTATCACGCCAACTTCTACAAGAAATGGGCCGTGAACCAACACCTGAAGAACTCGGTGAACGTCTGGAAATGGACGAAGTTAAAGTGCGTAAAGTGCTGAAAATTGCCAAAGAACCAATTTCGATGGAAACACCGATTGGCGATGATGAAGATTCGCATTTGGGTGACTTCATTGAGGACTCAAACATCACTTCACCTGTCGATGCTGCAACGTCTGAAGGCTTAAAAGAAGCGACACGTGAAGTGCTTGAAAACTTGACTGAACGTGAAGCGAAAGTTCTAAAAATGCGTTTTGGTATCGACATGCCAACCGACCATACTTTAGAAGAAGTAGGTAAACAGTTTGATGTAACGCGTGAGCGTATCCGTCAGATTGAAGCGAAAGCATTACGTAAGCTTCGCCACCCTTCTCGCTCAGAACACTTACGTTCATTCTTGGAAAACGACTAATTTATATGGACGCGATGGAGACTTGAAATTTTATCAATTGTCTCCATTTAAGTCTTTAAGCGCAACACCTAACGCCTGCACTTTCGCAGGCGTTTGAAATAAAGGGGGGACTGACGCTCATGACTATGTTAGACCGCACACCATCTCGTGAATTACAAGAACATCTTTGGGTATTTCCTATGGACTACCCAATTAAACTCATTGGCCTTGCTGGCGATGACTTACGTGTTGCTGTAGTTGAAATTTTAGTAAAACATTTTCCAGAGTTTGATGCTGAATCGGTTCAAACTCAGCCATCACGTACTGGTAAATATCACTCTTTGACTGCACAATTGCGTTTTGAAGAGTTAGAACAAGTGCATCAGTTATATGCAGATCTTGCAGCTTGTCCGTTAATTAAGACTGCACTGTAATTCAAATGATGTATCAATGAGACACGCTTACGAGCGTGTTTTTTTGTGCCTATATTTTAATCTCAAGAATTCAACTTATTCACTAAAGAAATCCCCCTACACTATTGATCTTTTCTTTATAATTTAACCCATACTTTTTGTTTTATAAGGACGCAAGTGCCGTGTCGTCAGATGTCGTTCTCAAACCACAACTCATTATTCGTCAGTTTGATGGCCTAACTCCCTATGCTGACCGCTTTATTGAAATGAAGACATTGACTGAACAACGTGATGTGGATACGCCTGATGAACTTTGGATACTGCAACATCATGATGTTCTCACCCAAGGTCAAGCAGGAAAACCTGAACATATTTTGATGAACAGCAACATCCCTGTTGTTCAATCCGACCGTGGTGGTCAAGTGACATGGCATGGTCCCGGTCAATTGGTTGCCTATTTTATGTTTGACCTCAACCGTCTTGGCTGGAACGTCCGTACTTTAGTATCTTATGCTGAAAACTTAATGATTGAGTTACTCAAAAAATATGAGATTGAAGCCTATGCCAAAGCTGATGCACCTGGCGTCTACGTTGATGGACGTAAAATTGGCTCACTAGGTTTTAAAATACGTAAAGGCCGTAGTTATCACGGTTTATCCTTAAATATTGACTGCGATTTGTTCGGATTTCAGACCATCAATCCATGTGGTTATGCAGGTTTGGAAATGGTGCGTATCTCAGATCTCAAAACCGACTACCCACGTTTTGAAAACTTATGTGCCGATATTATTGAAACTTTAAAGCACAGCGGTTACTTTAAAGATGTTCAAGTACAGCATGTATAAAGGCTTTGCTTTTCATGGAAAAATAAATTAGAGTATTTACTCTAAACTAATAATTATTTTTAGAAAGGACAGCGAGTGATTAACCTCAATTCAGTGAAACCCGCTCTGCAATTAACCTATGTCAAACTTATGATGGATGTGATTGGCCGAGGATTGGTCATGGCCAGCCAAGTCGATAGTGAAATTCAGCAAGAAGTTGCAAAATTTCCAGCCAATTTCACTCTATCTATGAATGTTTTTCCAAATGGGCCTGCTTTTTTAGCCAAAGTGACCGAAGACCATCAACTTGAACTGCTGACACCTGGCAGTCTAAAAGCAGATTTAACGATTACGTTTAAACATTTAAGTCATGCCTTTTTAGTATTTTCATTTCAAGAAAGTACAGCACAAGCATTTGCCCATGATCGTATGATCGCAGATGGCGATATTTCTTATGCAATTCGCCTCGTCCGCTGTCTAAATAAAATGGAATCCTTGATTTTACCAAAAATGGTTGCAGAACTTGCAGTCAAAGAATACCCAACAGAACTGAGCTTAAAAGAAAAACTCACAGGCGCTGCAAATATTTACCTCAAAGTAGCCCAATCATATTTAAAACGGAGTGCATAACATGGCGAAGCCTTATTACGAATTTTTTTGTCCTGTAAAAGTGATCGCTGGTCATGCTGCTTTGGAACACATTCCGTTTGAACTGGCAACATTAGGCGCAACCCGACCTTTAATCATTACTGACAAAGGCGTACGTGCCAACAATTTACTTGCACCGATTGAAGCAGCTTTTGAATCCACCGACGCAGTGATTGGTGCTATTTTTGATGATGTTCCGCCTGATTCAAGCTTAGAGACAGTACGTAAAGCGGCCAATTTATACCGTGAACACCAGTGTGATGCCATTATTGCTGTCGGTGGGGGGTCAGTGATTGATACCTCTAAAGCCACCAATATTTTGGTGTCTGAAGGTGGCGATGATTTACTCAAATACTCTGGGGCACACAACCTACCTAAGCCACTTAAACCCTTTTTTGTGATTCCAACCACGTCAGGCACAGGTTCTGAAGTTACCATGGTCGCGGTGGTGTCTGATCCAGAGAAAAATGTCAAACTACCTTTCGCATCGTACTATTTAATGCCACATGCTGCGATTCTTGATCCACGCATGACCCAAACCTTGCCACCGCACCTAACCGCGATGACCGCAATGGATGCCATGACCCATGCTGTCGAAGCCTATACTTGCATGGCACACAATCCGATTTCAGATGCCTATGCTACGGCTGCAATTAAAAAAGTCAGCAATCATTTGTTTAATGTACTGGATAATCCAAGCGACGCGAACGGTCGCTTAGAACTGGCTCAAGCCTCCACTATGGCAGGTATTGCATTTTCAAACTCAATGGTCGGTCTTGTTCACTCTCTAGGCCATGCTTTAGGTGCAGTTGCCCACTTACCGCATGGACTATGCATGAACCTGTTCCTTCCTTATGTGCTTGAGTTTAATAAAGAAGTGAATGGAGACAAGATTGCAGACCTCCTATTACCGCTTGCAGGGCCAGATATCTATGCGCAGACTCCTGATCACTTACGTGCAGACAAAGCCATCAGTACATTACTTACGATGCGTGATCGCTTATTCACATTAACCAAATTACCGCGTACGTTGAGTGAAACAGGAAAAGTGACTTTAGAACAACTCGATGAGGTCGCAGAAAAAGCCCTCAACGATGGTTCAATTATTTACAACCCGAAAGAAGCCAGCTTAAAAGATTTAAAAGCAATTTTAGAAAAAGCTTGGTAATTGGCATAAAATCAGCCAATATAGCGACAATCTTAGCCTGATGCTTTTTTAAACATCGGGCTTTTATTTGCCATAAGGAATAATGCTATGCATAGACTTATTGGCATAAAAACTGCTAAAAAATCTGAAAAAGTTACTGACAAAAGATGCCAAATTAATGTAGATTGGCGCACTTTTGAAATTAAACATAGGGGGGATCGTTCGTCTCAAACGATCCTTATAAACATGACTGATCCTTGATCAACGATAAAGAGGATAACGCCGTTGACTAATATTTCTGGGACTCAATCGGCAGCTAAACTGCAAAAAACGCTAGGTCTCTGGCACATCATTATTATTGGTTTAGCTTATATTCAACCAATGACATTATTTGATACTTTCGGTTTAGTATCAGAAGAAAGTCATTATCATGTGCCAACGTCATACATCATTGCTTTAATCGCAATTTTATTCACGTCGATCAGTTATGGTCACATGATTCGTCGCTACCCTTCCTCGGGTTCAGCCTACACCTATGCACAAAAATCCATCCATCCAAATGTTGGATTTATGGTGGGTTGGTCATCATGGTTAGACTATTTATTGTCTCCAATGGTCAACATCATTCTTGCTGTGATTTACCTAGAAGCCTTATTCCCTGATGTAAACCATTGGGTTTGGGTAGTAGGCTTAACTGCATTTATGACGGCGGTCAACTTACGCGGTGCACGCTTCGTTGCAAACTTTAATGGCTTAATCGTTTTGGTACAGTTAGCAGTTATCGCATACTTTACCTGGATGGTTTACAGCTTACTTGCAAGTGGCATCAATGCTGATGGTACTTTGATCAATGCGAAATATCAGTTATGGAGCTTAGAGCCATTTTGGAATGAACTTACTACACTGGGTCCCCTAATTACTGGTGCGACTTTACTGTGCTTCTCATTCACTGGTTTCGACTCACTTAGCTCACTTGCAGAAGAAACAAAAGATACCGAGAAAACGCTACCTAAAGCGATTTTCTTAACAGCACTCTTTGCAGGTGTGATCTTTATTATCAGCACCTACTTCATGCAGATTTACTTCCCGAACGATCCTAAGACGTACTTTGAAGATGTTGCTGCAACACAGCCTGACATTTTACAAGCCGTTGGTGGCGTGGCGTTTAAAACGGTGGTGTTGTACTTCGCAATTGTGACTGTTATGGCATCAGGTATTTCGGCACATGCAGGCGTTTCACGTTTAATGTATGTAATGGGCCGTGATGGCGTGATTAACAAGAAGATTTTTGGTCATATTAGTCCGAAAAGCTTCACACCATCTTATAATATTTTAATTGTAGGTGCTGTGGCATTAACCGCGGGCTTCATGGACTTGGACATCGTCATTTCGATGATCAGTTTCGGGGCTTTAACGGCATTTACCTTTGTAAACTTATCCGTTATTTCGCGTTATGCTCTGCGTGATGGTCGCACAAAGAATATTAAAGATATCTTGAGCTTTGTGGTCATTCCAATGTGTGGATTCCTCAGTATCTTTGCCATGTGGTTAGAGATTGAAGAAACTGCATTGAAATTTGGTTTGTGGTGGGCAATGTTTGGTATTTTATACTTAGGTTATAAAACCAAAGGCTTTAAGCAACCAGCACCACAACATAATGAATTTGATGATCACCCATAATCTCTCATTCAAAAAGAAAAAGACGCCAAGTGCGTCTTTTTCTTTTTAAGGATATAGCTAAAAAACTAACCCTTAAATTGTTGAGTAATTTTGGCAATGCGTTGTGCATAAACTTTTGCAGTCTCTAAATCTCCTGTTGGGATCTCATCCACACTTGCATCTGAAGGCGTTTGCACCAATAAGCCTACAGAACCACCCAAGTTATTCACATCTTGACGGGTTGCAGCTTTGCTGTTGGCTGGCAATAAACCCAAGCTCACCCAAATACCACCATGCTGCGATGCAAGTGTTTGCAATTGGATTAAGGTCACTTGCTTATCCCCATTAAGGCTTGCACTATTGGTAAATCCACCAAAAATCTTATCTTGCCATGCGCGGGTAAACCATTTCTTTGAAGATGCATCAGCAAACTTTTTAAACTGCCACGGTGCAGTGCCCATATAAGTCGGTGCACCAAATACAATTGCATCAGATTGATCCAGTGTCAGCCAATCTTGCTCCTGAATGTCTCCATTTGGATCAATCTCTACCAGATTTGCACCAATTTCTTGCGCAAACGTTTGAGCAATCACTTTGGTATGACCATAACCTGAAAAATAAACAACAGAAATTTTCGACATTTTAGTTTCCTCTTTTAAATCACATCATTTGCATGGGCCAATCAATTGTGACATCGCACCATGTAAACCATTAAAAATAAATCATATGTAATATTTTAAACGCTTGCCTGATCAGGCTTAAGTTTCACATAACTTGCCACTTCAGCACTTAAACCTTGTTTAAGCTGTTGAGTCTTTTCTCCAACTAAAACCTCATAAGCATTTTGCTGGATGCCGTGGAAAATTTCTTGAGCCACTGTTTCCGGTGCAATCTTCGGAATAGGTAATGAACGAGTCAGATCGGTATCAATAAAACCCACATGTACGCCCATCACCTGAATATTAAATTGAGACAACCACTGGCGACTTGAGTTGGTATAGGACCATGCTGCTGCTTTGGAAATAGCATAACTAGTCAAAACAGTGCTTGGCTCCCATGACACATCTGAGAGAATGTTGACCACATAAGCCTGTTGGCTCTTTTGCAAGATTGGAGCAAAAATTTGGGTCACTCGCATCAAACCCAATAAATTAGTTTCCAAAATCTTTTGCGTAGTTGTAATGATATTGGCGTCAACAGGATGCTCATTCAAAAGTGCAATGCCTGCATTATTCACAAGAATCGTGGTATCTGCACATTGTTCGGCAGCCTGCTGTATAGATCCCTCATCATTCACATCGAGTTGAATCGGGATTAACCCTTCTTCGTGAAAACTACCGATCTGACGCATCCCCACATAAATTTTTTTAGCGCCCTGACGACGAGCTTCCCGAGCGATGGCTAGTCCCAAGCCACGATTTCCACCCGTAATAAAAACAACCGCCTCTGAAACATTCATCCTATGATCCATCCAATTAGCCAGTATCTTGCGAAAGCATCGTCTAATGACAACGCTGCATTAAGTCTGTATTCATGATACACTTATGAAACCTAGTATCAATTAGTTACCACTTGGTAACTGGTCAAATTCACTGTTTCAGATGAAGATAGAACGTAAAAGGAACATATTTACAGATGAATAAACCCATGAAATTTAATATTTTTCATCCAGACTGCCCTGCTCGTCTTTTTTTTGAAAAATTTGCAGACAAGTGGATTTTATTGATTGTATATACGTTGGATCAAGAATCGCAGCACTTTAATGAGCTCAAGAAAAACGTTTTAGGTATTTCACCTAAAGTGCTTTCGCAAAAATTGAAGATATTAGAGCGCGATGGTTTTCTGACGCGAACCATTCATGAAGATAACGTGATACGAGTGAAGTATGCCTTAACTGAGATTGGCAAAGACTTTGCTCAAAATGCCTATCAAATGAAAGATTGGGTCGAAGCTAATATGCTTAAAGTTTTAAAATCCAGAGCGGGATTCGATCAAAAGCTAGAAAAAACAGAACCTGCTTAAGCAGGCTCTGTCACAGCAATTTGATTAGGCTAAAGGCTTGAAACCCTGCTGACGCCATGCTTCATACACAATCACGGCGGTCGCATTGGATAAATTCAAACTACGCGAGTTTTCAGCCATAGGTAGACGAATCCAATGCTCTCGTGGAAATAACATACGAACCTGTTCAGGCAGACCACGTGTCTCAGGCCCCATGAGTAAAGCCACGGGTCGATTCAAATCCGAAGTATGTGGCGTTTCTGTTCCTTTCGTGGTTAAAGGATAAATCGCATTGATATCAACCCCTCTTTTTGCTAAATCTGCTAAACACTCATCGAATGTTTCCCAAATTTGCATGCGTGCCCACTCATGGTAGTCCAAACCTGCGCGTTTTAGTTTTTTATCATCCAGCTCAAAGCCGAGAGGCTTAACCAAATGTAGCTGCGCTCCAGTATTGGCACATAAACGAATGATATTGCCTGTGTTTGCAGGAATTTCGGGCTCGTATAAAACAACATGGATCACAGCTTTTCTCTACTCTTTCAATATGGCAAAAGTTAATCTTGCCACTGTAATTGTTCACGCAAGCTCACTACATCGCCAATGATGGTCAATGTAGGTGCTTGAATATGATGCTCTTCAACTTTAGATGCAATATCGGCCAAAGTACCTACTACGACTTTTTGCTCAGGCGTTGTTCCTTTCGAGATCAACGCAACTGGCATGTCTGGGCGTTGACCATGCGCAATCAGTTTTTCACAAATTTTTTCTAAACCAACCAAGCCCATGTACAATACAAGTGTTTGATTTTGATAAACCAACTCATCCCACGGTAATTCAGGTGAACCCTCTTTTAAGTGCCCCGTAAGGAAACGTACGCTTTGTGCATAATCACGATGGGTAAGTGGAATGCCTGCATAAGCGGAACAGCCTGAAGCTGCGGTAATCCCTGGAACCACTTGAAATGGTACACCCGAGGCAAAAAGTTCTTGAATTTCTTCGCCACCACGCCCAAAAATAAATGGATCACCACCTTTTAAACGACAAACACGCTGACCTTTCGAAGCATATTCCACCAACAAGGCATTGATACCTTCTTGTGGCACAGCATGGTTAGATCGCGCTTTACCCACATAAATCTTAGTTGCATCACGGCGGCAAAGTTCCATAATCGCAGGGGAAACCAAACGATCATAGATCACCACATCAGCTTGTTGCATCAAACGCAAAGCCTTGAGGGTCAGCAGCTCAGGATCGCCAGGACCTGCACCCACCAAATACACCTCACCTTTTGGTGTTTTCCACTCTGCCAACGCTTGTTCGATTAAACGATCTGCTTCAGCAAGGTTGTCATGAAAAACCTGTTCTTTCAGCGGACTTGCATATAAGTCTTCCCAAAAAACACGGCGCTCATCAGGACTGGAAATTTTCGCTTTCACTGCGGCACGCCATTTTCCTGAAAACTCAGCCAACTTGCCCATCCCATGTGGAATACTGGTTTCAAGCTGGGTACGAATTTGGCGAGATAAAACAGGAGATGTCCCATTGCTGGCAACTGAAATCACCAAAGGGGAACGATCGACAATGGCAGGAACCATAAAACGACAATGCGGTGGATCATCAACACTGTTGACCAGTATTTTTAGCGCTTCACAGTCCTCAAAGACTTGAGTATTCACCGCATAATCATCTGTTGCAGCAATCACTAAACGATAGTCATTGAGTTGAATCTGCGCAGGATATAGCGCTTGGATATATTGCCCTTGGCTTTCTTCAACCAGTTGCAATAAATTTGCATCAATATCAGGAGCGATGATATGAATCACCGCCCCTGCTTTATGTAACAACACTGCCTTACGGTAAGCAATATGCCCACCACCGACAATCAGACAAGGTTGCTGCTGCAACTTTAAAGAGATTGGAAAAATATCCACACACGACCTCAATGAGTTTTATCTGACTGTCTTAAAGCAATTATTGTGCACAAAATGGTGCAGTACATCGACTTTATTAGTCAATGTACTCAGCACCGCCCATATATGGACGAAGCACGGTCGGAATTTCAATCGAACCATCAGCACGTTGGTAGTTTTCCATGACCGCAAGTAAAGTACGACCCACAGCCAAACCTGAACCATTCAGCGTATGGACAAACTCAGTTTTCTTTTGGTCTGCACGATAGCGTGCTTTCATACGACGCGCTTGGAAGTCACCCATGTTTGAACATGAAGAAATTTCGCGATACGTATTTTGGCTTGGTACCCAAACTTCAAGATCGTAAGTTTTAGTTGCACCAAAGCCCATATCACCACCACAAAGAATGATCTTACGGTATGGCAAACCTAGTGCTTTCAAGATCCCTTCAGCATGACCTGTAAGCTCTTCAAGCGCTTGCATTGAGTCTTCAGGTTTAACAATTTGCACCATTTCTACTTTGTCGAATTGGTGCTGACGAATCAAACCACGTGTATCACGACCGTATGAACCTGCTTCACTACGGAAACATGGCGTATGCGCTGCATATTTCAGTGGTAAACGGTCTGCATCAATGATTTCATCACGCACGAAGTTAGTTACAGGCACTTCCGCAGTTGGAATGAGGTAATACTCTTTTTCACCTTGTAATTTGAACAAATCTTCTTCAAATTTAGGCAATTGGCCTGTACCACGGAGTGAGTCAGCATTGACTAAATACGGCACATACGCTTCGGTATAACCATTTTCTAAGGTATGCGTATTCAACATAAACTGGGTAATCGCACGTTGTAGACGCGCAAGTGGTCCTTTAAGCACACTGAAACGAGAACCTGTCAATTTGGTCGCTGTTTCAAACTCAAGACCGCCCATCCACTCACCAAGATCCGTGTGATCTTTAACTTCAAAATCAAACGTACGTGGCGTACCCCATGTGAGGATTTCCACGTTATCGCTTTCGTCTTTTCCTTCTGGAACAGACTCATCTGGCAAGTTTGGAATGCTGAGTGATTTCGCTTCAAGTTCAGCTTGTAATTCAGACAAAGCCACTTCCGCCGCTTTGATTTCATCACCAATTGCTGACATGCGCGCCATAATTTCAGATGCATCGCCACCAGCTTTCTTAATTTGGCCAACTTGTTTTGCACCCGAATTACGTTCTGCCTGAAGAGATTCAGTTTTGGATTGAATCTCTTTACGGCGAACTTCTAGTGATGCCCATTCTTCAACATTCAGTTGTACACCACGTTTTGCTAAGGCTAAATTTACAGCCTCAATATTATTTCTGAGTAATTTCGGGTCGATCATAGCCAATCTTTTGCAAAGAAAAAAACTGGCTATAGTGTAAGCGCTTCAAGCCAAAAAATACAGTCACGCGATCACTAGCTGTGGCTTATTACAGCAATTTTCATGGCTTTTCTTTACTCGCTTTTTCTCGCTCAGCGGCATAATCGACAAAACTTGGTAAATATTCCGACTTAATTAAGCCGCTAGCTTGTGGATACGGTAAAACCAATTCAGACATCCCTTCTGCATAAGAGGCTAATTCATATAAGGGATAAACAAAGACAATACCCTTAGCACTCATATAATAATTGTCCGTTAGCTTCAATTGCTCACGTGAAATATTATGCTCGGACAACCACATGCTGTTGGCACTATACAATGCATCTAATAGTTTAGACTCGGTCTTCTCCACCACAATATCACTCAGTGCAACCCGTTTTCGAGTTGCTAAATCTAAAGTAATGTATTCGTTATGATACATACCGTGTGCTGCACGTGCTGGATAGTAATAATCCATCAAAACAAAATCTGCATATTTGCCACGCTGCGCCACATAACGGACATCCGACAAAGTTTCACTAAGCATACTCTCGTCTGGCTGCTTTACTGACTGCTTGGTTTTTTCAAATGCCACAGGATTGGCTTTTTTCATACGTTCATCAAAATACTCATTGATCCACGGAACATTGGTTTCCAAACTGTACAACTGGTATTGGGTACAACCTTCTTCATCACAAGCAATAGAATGCGCCAATGGTAATGGTCTAACTTTTGCCTCAATCAGCGGTAAGCTCTGTGCAACTTTAGCTGGCTTAGCGGTCTCTTCACTTTTTGTCGCAGCACTGTCATTTTGTGGCTGACAAGCACTGAGTAAACCCACGCATAGCACCGCAGCAAAGACTGATCGCATTTTATTGTTATAAAGTGATGTCATTACTTTTCCTCAGTCATATATTCATTTATCAAAGACTATACAAAGCACAGGAAAAACTTCCCACCACGTTATGTAACTGGACTGCATCCGATAAAAAAACCACCCAAAGGTGGTTTTCACGGACTGTTCAACATTATTGATCAATAATGTCGGTGCCTTTAGGCGGTGTAAAATTAAAGGTTGAAGCTGGAATGCTGGCATTGACTTTAGTGTTATTAAACCGCACATAAGTCGTTTGCCCCAAAGAGTCTTCTAAGATCATTAGCGTTGGTGCGCTTTTTGCACCAAAACTGATCGTCAAGCTTTGAAATGCACCATCATCACTCTTTGGATATAAGGTATAGTAGGTTTTGCTCTTATTTGGTTGAGTAATACGATACGACTTACGGATTTGCTCGGTATTCCCTGACAATAATAGTGCAGGTGTATTCGCCACCTGTTCATCTAAAGTCTGTCGAACTGCTTGCTGTAAGTCTGGATCATAAATCCAAACCGTTTTACCCGAGGTAACAATCGTTTGTTTCGCAGGACTGGTGGTTTCCCAATAGAATTTCCCAGGACGCTCAACTTTCATCACCCCTTTAAAGGTCTGATTCATGTGCTGAGCAGATAAACCTTGTTTCTTCGGCGCCTTAGATGCATTCGTCACTTTAGTGGTTTGCTCAAAATTAGAGCTGATACTTTGAATACCACTCAACTGCTTGACTAAACTCGTCGTCGCTTGTTGCTCCGATGCTGCAACCGAAGCTGCAAATACTGTACTGCTCATAACAGGGCCCAGCGCTACCACGCCTACTGTCATCGCACATAAAGTCTTACGAAGCATTTTCATAATTTCACCTTTTATAATTTGCGCAGTCGCAATTTGTTAGATGAGCTATCTTAAATCAAATTTTATGGCTAATAATTGAGAATATAAGAAGATTTGTATATTTATTGGTGCTTAGTGTTGTGAAATATCCATCATGATGGAGAACTTAGTTGTATTTTAGACATTAAAAAGCCTCTGAATAAGCAGAGGCTTTTTAGCTTAAATCAAGATCAATCATTGTTATTTCCATTGCCAACCAATTGCAGCACCTGCACCGAAGTCACCTTCACTATTGGTTGTCACTGCGACTTTGTACACATATTTATTGTTTTCGGTCACACCACTAAGACCGAAAGCATAGCCTTGTTCACCTTCCCAAGTACCCACACCAGCACTCAACATATTGTAACCTGCATCTGTCGGTTGCGGTAAAGATGCTATCGCAATACTTGATGCAACTGCTGCATAGGTTCGGTCCTCAAGTTTTCGCATGTCTCGATTCAAAGCATTTACACGACTATCAGTATATGCATTCGCTTGATTGAGAGTTTGCTCCCCGACTTGGTTCACGTAGGTTTTTGCTTCATTCAGGATGTAGGTATCCGCTGCATCCATCACCTCTTTTGTTATGCCATTTGTGCCATCTGCACCTTTAAGGCTAGCCAACCATTGGGTTACAGTTCCATCAAAACCATCCCCAACAGCAACTTGATAGGCACTAAACCCCGAAGCACCAGTCATACCCGTGTTACCTGTATCACCTTTTAAGCTGGCAAGCCACTCGGTAATTGTGCCATCAAAACCATTTACTTGCGCAACTTGGTAAGCACTGTAACCCATTGCGCCTGTTGTACCAGTATCTCCTTTCACACCTTTCATCCCAGTCGCACCTGTTGCACCAGTGTTACCTTTCACACCTTGGATGCCTTGTTCACCCTGTAAGCCTTGGAGACCCTGTTCACCTTGCATCCCAGTTGCACCTGTCGCTCCAGTATCACCTTTCACACCTTGGATGCCTTGTTCACCCTGTAAGCCTTGAAGACCCTGTTCACCCTGTAAGCCTTGAAGACCCTGTTCACCTTGCATCCCAGTCGCGCCTGTTGCCCCAGTATCACCTTTCACACCTTGGATGCCTTGTTCACCCTGTAAGCCTTGAAGACCCTGTTCACCTTGCATCCCAGTCGCGCCTGTTGCCCCAGTATCACCTTTCACACCTTGGATGCCTTGTTCACCCTGTAAGCCTTGGAGACCCTGTTCACCTTGCGCTCCAGTTGCACCTGTTGCTCCAGTATCACCTTTCACACCTTGGATACCTTGTTCACCCTGTAAGCCTTGGAGACCCTGTTCACCTTGCATCCCAGTTGCACCTGTTGCTCCAGTATCACCTTTCACACCTTGAATGCCTTGTTCGCCCTGTAAGCCTTGGAGGCCCTGTTCACCTTGCGCTCCAGTTGCACCTGTTGCTCCAGTATCACCTTTCACACCTTGGATACCTTGTGCACCTGTCGCTCCAGTATCACCCTGTAGACTTTCAAGCCATTGTGTTTCACTACCTTCAAATCCATTATTGACTGCAACTTGATAAGCGCTTGCACCATTTTGTCCATCTATACCGTCAGCCCCATTGATACCATCTTTACCATTAAGACCATCTATACCATCCGCTCCTTGCAAGCTTAATAACCATTCTTGCTCAGTTCCTACAAATCCATTATTTAAAGCAATTTGATAGGCACTATCTCCATCTTGACCATCTGCACCCGCAGGCCCAGCAGGTCCAACCTGACCACCACAATAGTCATTCTTAAAATAGCAATTATTTTCACTCCCACCAGCCCACACACCATGTGCTGTAATGAGCATCGCACCCAACAAAACTGCTTTTAAAGTGAATTTTTCTCGATGAAAATCATGATGAAATAAAAAACAACGTCGCTGAATAATGTCTTTTACTGCGGCACTGATATGGCTTTGCTCTTGTTTGAACTTATGCCCAAGGGTTTCTGCCATATGGCTGCCTGAATCAGGCCAGACATTTTTATCTATTCTGTCCATATCTATCTGCCTTTTCTTCTAGTTTTACAGTTCTATTACACGCTTATTTTATGTGATACACATCACTATTTATTGTGATTTTGAGACTTAAATTATAGGCAAGCAGAAGTAAAAAACAGATCCTTGTTATTAAAAGACAAAAAAAAGCCCACTAAATTGTGGGCTTTTTTACTATTAAAACTTACGCTTCAACAGTTACGTAGCGACGGCCAAATTGACCTTTCACTTCGAATTTAACTACGCCATCAGCAGTAGCAAACAAAGTATGGTCACGGCCCATACCTACGTTTGTACCAGCGTGGAATTCTGTACCACGTTGACGAACGATGATGTTACCAGCAGTTACAGTTTGACCACCGTAAACTTTAACACCAAGCATTTTAGGGTTCGAATCACGACCGTTCTTAGTCGAACCACCGGCTTTTTTAGTTGCCATGTCTCATTACTCCTCGTGATTAGCCTGAAATAGCTGTAATTTTCAACTCAGTGAACCATTGACGGTGACCTTGTTGTTTACGGTAGTGTTTACGACGACGCATTTTTACAATACGGATTTTGTCGTGACGACCATGGCTAACTACTTCAGCAGTTACAGTCGCACCAGCAACAACTGGAGCACCGATTTGAATGCTGTCGCCATTTACTAGCATTAGTACGTCATCAAACGTAATAGTTGCGCCAGTTTCAGCTTTCAACAATTCAACTTTAAGGGTTTCACCCTCTACAACACGGTGCTGTTTACCACCGCTTTGGATTACTGCGTACATAATGTACTCCAAACATGCCCGTGTCGTCGTGCCGATAAAGGAATATACCGATCTTAATACGAACGCCACTGGGGTTAATCAAGGGCAAGGATTTTAAGTGATATTTGATCAAACAACAAGAGATTTGCCAAACTTATTCGACTAAATTAACGATTATTTAATAATCGGGAAAAACTCAATCAACAAATTACAGTTCAACTCTGGCTAGAGTTTGCTTACAATGAAATAGATTTTTAAAATCAATTCGCTATAGTATGAAGGAATTGATTCGAAGGTATAAATAGACGTACAAATACGGTACGCTTATACATCGGGGAAATAAGGAACTGTCTTTCTAAAATATAGCCTCGCACAATGCTAGCCTTATTTATGATTGAAATGAATGATTTAGACATGTGCCCTTATTTTAAACCATAATTGTATTGCTGATTTTTATCACTTTATATAGATGAGGCTTCTCTTCAAATGACCGTCGATTTTAAGCAAGATATTCTCGCCCCAGTAGCTCAAGACTTTGCCATGATGGACACATTTATTAATGAAGGAATTACCTCTAAAGTGGCTCTAGTCATGGCAGTGAGTAAACATGTGGTTGAAGCAGGTGGTAAACGCATGCGCCCAATTATGTGTTTATTGGCAGCAAAAGCCTGTGGTGCAGAAGATTTAGAACGCCAACGTAAACTTGCTGCAATCATTGAAATGCTTCATACCGCAACTCTAGTTCATGACGATGTAGTGGACGAGTCTGGTTTACGTCGTGGTCGACCAACAGCGAACGCGACTTGGAACAATCAGACTGCAGTTCTGGTCGGTGACTTCCTCATTTCACGTGCCTTTGATCTGTTGGTCGATTTGGGCGACATGACTTTACTCAAAGATTTTTCTACAGGAACCTGTGAAATTGCGGAAGGTGAAGTACTACAGCTTCAAGCCCAACATCAGCCTGAAACCACAGAACAAACTTATTTAGATATTATTCACGGTAAAACGTCACGTTTATTTGAACTGGCAACTGAAGGTGCTGCTATTCTTTCAGGTACGCCACAGTATCGAGAAGCACTGCGTTTATTCGCAGGTCACTTCGGCAATGCCTTCCAAATTATTGATGATATTTTAGATTACACCTCAGATGCTGAAACATTAGGTAAAAATATTGGTGATGATTTGATGGAAGGTAAACCAACTTTACCTTTAATCTCAGCATTGAAAAACACAACGGGCGCAGAGCATGATGTCGTTCGTAGAAGTATTGCCACAGGTGGAACGGCAGATCTTGAACAAGTCATTGCAATTGTGAACAATTCTGGTGCACTGGACTATTGTCGTCAGCGTGCGCACGAAGAAACCGAAGCTGCTTTAGACGCTTTACAGGCTTTACCTGAAAGCCAATATCGTCAAGCTTTGGTTAATCTAACCCAACTGGCTTTGCATCGAATTCAATAACAAATCATGCCTTAGAACGTTTTTAACTTGCTTATGCATATACAATTTAATGATCTTTTCTCTCAAATGCAGCAGCAACTTGAGCATCCTCAAGTTGCTTTAAATGACCAACTTTTAATTGAGTTGGTGGAACGTATTCGCCCTACTGACTCATATCAAACTGATGAAATTCATCAAAAAATACAAGCATTAATTCATGCTTTGTTGATTACGCCTGATGCAGGCTCAACATTGCAAAGCTTCATCTTAGGCCTGATTTCCCAATACAAACAAACCAGTCTGTATGCCGATACTGGCATTTTGTCTTTAGATGGTTTTTGGAATCAATTGTCGCAGCGTTTAGGCGCACATTTTTTACCGCTGATTAACGACGAGACGCAGTTGCAAGATTTAGTCCGTCGTGTTTTCCCCAACCGAAGTGATAAATATTGGCTTGATAACATCAAAGACAGTGACTGGCTACAACTGCTGAACCTGCTCAATCATGGCCATGCCAATCAAAAAGAAAAAGTCAAAATTCGCAGTGAAGTGATTAAAGCCATCACGGTGCTGTCTTATCGGATTAGTGGTATTGGTTTATATCCTGAATTTATTAATGCACATCCTGAACTGACTGAATATGAATCGCCTTTCTTAGTTCAGAATCGCGAAATGATCGAATTCATTCAACAGTATAAAAAAGCTCATCACGACGCCGATGTTTCCAGTGTGGTTGCACCACCCGATGCATCTCAGGCATTGGTTATGATTGAGCAGTGTCGTGATGTAGTTCTAAAAATTCGTCGCTCAACCAAACGCATTGGGGTAAGTGTGAGCCTAACTTATCTCATATCCTTATTAGAACAGTGCTTAGACCGCGTTGAACTGTTGCTCAATTTGATTGTAGAAGAAGGCGAAGCGCACTATAAAGCCATTAGCAACCTTCTGGTCGATATTACCGCTGCAATTTATAGCGAACGCAGTGTTCGTTCTCTACTCACTACCAACAGTGAACTCATTGCGTTACAGGTAACTGAAAATGCCAGTAAAACAGGTGAACACTATGTAAGTACAGACAAACAAGGCTTTTTGGCCATGTACAAATCGGCAGCAGGTGCAGGGGTTATTATTGCCATTATGGCAACGCTCAAAACCTTGTCGGCACGTATGGTCATGGCACCACTCATGCAAGCCTTTATTTACAGTATGAATTACTCACTAGGTTTTATGCTGATTCATGTCTTGCACTTTACTGTAGCGACTAAACAACCCGCGATGACTGCTGCAGCCCTTGCAGCAACAGTACAACACCGCAAAGGTTCTAAAACCGCCCAAATTGCTGAATTAGCAGCATTGATTATCAATATTATCCGTACCCAGTTCATTGCTATTTTGGGTAATATCTCGATTGCCATACCCGTTGCAGCCTTTATTGCATGGGCTTGGGCAACGGGGCTACACGAACCGCTGATGACACATGCAAAAGCCAGCAAAGCACTACACGACCTGAATCCATTTACCTCTTTAGCCATTCCCCATGCTGCTATTGCTGGCGTGTGTTTATTTTTGTCAGGTCTGCTGGCGGGCTATTTCGATAATATGGCCGTCTACCGCAAAGTTGGTCCTCGCTTAAAAGCACACCCCCGTCTCAAAACCATCATGCGACAAGAACGGCTCGATAAATTTGCAGGTTATATAGAACGTAACTTAGGTGCGTTGGCAGGTAACTTCTTATTCGGGATTATGCTAGGAAGTATGGGAACCATTGGCTACATTTTGGGGTTACCTTTAGATATTCGACACATTGCCTTTGCTTCAGCAAACTTTATTCAAGGGCTAATGAATATTAATGGCAGTCCTGAAATTGGCTTGATTATTGTATCTTTCCTTGGGGTATTGTGCATTGGTCTAACAAACTTATTCGTCAGTTTTACCTTGACTATTATTGTAGCTTTACGTGCACGTCGAGTTCGTTTTGAACAATGGAAACCTTTAGCAAAATTGGTACTCACCCATTTTCTGACTCGCCCAAGTGATTTCTTTTGGCCCCCAAAAGTACCACTTGAAGTTGAAGAAAGTTCAAACAGTACAAAACACCATACAAAATGATTTTGTACCCATTTTGAGCACTTGTTAGACTATGAACAAAATTTTATGCATTATTAATCAACACTTGAATTAAAGTGTACTGATGAGTACACTTTAACCCAGTAAATAACCGCGCTCAAATCGGTTCAAATGACACGAGTTTTAGCATGCCTTATTTGTTGCTTTTTATCGGTATTATTCTATTTATAATCAGCATATTAGTATTATTTTTTCAACCATTAACATCGCTAGATTTAACAATAGTTGAAAATTTCAGTACGTTGAGAACTGAGCCTATAAATAAGTTTGCAATACTTTTATCTGCACTCGGCGGCATGCCATTTGTATTATTTTTAACCTGTCTATGGTGTTTCCATCGTGCATGGTATAAAAAGTATAAAGATGTCATTTTTATAGGTTTAGGCGTAGTTGGAAGCATTGCTTCTGTTTGGCTACTTAAATTTTTAATTTCAAGACCACGCCCACCAGAAATGTTTCACCTAGTGACGAGCTATGGTGCTTCCTTTCCAAGTGCGCACAGTATGTATGCTGCCACTTTGGCGTGTCTTGCCATTTTCTTAAGTCGCCCATTTCCTGCACATCGTTTTATTGTCTGCATTGCTCTTTTATGGATGCTGATGATGGGAATTTCAAGAGTCTATCTTGGGGTACATTTCCCGTCCGATGTCCTTGCGGGATGGAGTATCAGTATTATATGGATTTCACTGCTCTACATTATGTATGGCAGATACAACCAATCAAATACAAATTATTTTTAGATAAAAATCTAATCGAGGTGGAACAATGATGTCGGCAAAGCTTTGGGCCCCAGCCCTTACCGCTTGCGCATTAGCAACGAGTATTGCACTTGTTGGTTGTAGCAAAGACCCAAAGGATGCGCAGCAAGCTGGCGCTTCTCAACAAATGCCACCTACTGAAGTCGGTGTCATTGTTGCACAACCGCAAAATGTAGAACAATCTGTAGAGTTATCTGGCAGAACCACGGCATTTGAAGTCTCTGAAGTTCGCCCACAAACGAGTGGAATTATTCTAAAACGTTTGTTTGCGGAAGGCAGCTATGTACGTGAAGGACAGGCACTTTATGAACTTGATTCTCGTACTAATCGCGCAACATTTGATAATGCCAAAGCAGCATTATTACAACAAGAAGCAAATCTAAGCTCACTTAAAACCAAACTCAATCGTTATCAACAACTGGTTTCAAGCAATGCTGTTGCGAAACAAGATTATGATGACTTAGTCGGTCAAGTGAATGTTGCAGAAGCACAAGTCGCTGCTGCACGTGCACAAGTTAAAAATGCTGAAGTAGATTTAGGCTACTCAACCATTCGTTCACCTATTTCAGGTCAAACGAACCGTTCAACAGTTACAGCAGGCGCATTGGTTACAGCAAATCAAACCGACCCTTTGGTGACGATTCAGCGTTTAGACCCAATCTATGTTGATATCAACCAGTCAAGTTCTGAACTTCTACGCTTACGCCAACAACTAAGCAAAGGTAGTTTAGACAGCAGTAATAACACTCGCGTAAAACTTAAACTAGAAGATGGAAGTGAGTACCCAGTCGAAGGACGTTTAGCGTTCTCTGATGCAAGTGTCAATCCTGATACAGGGACTGTGACCATCCGTGCAGTGTTCCCGAACCCAAATCACTTATTACTTCCTGGTATGTTTGCCAACGCTCAAATCGTGCAAGGGGTGATCCCAAATGCGATTTTAGTGCCACAAATTGCTGTGACACGTACACCTACTGGTCAAGCCATCGCGATGATTGTGAATGACAAAGGTGTTGTTGAGTCTCGCCCAATCACCACATCTGGCATTCAAGGCCAAAACTGGATTGTGACTCAAGGTCTTAAAACAGGTGAAAAAGTTATTGTTGACGGTATAGCGAAAGTTAAAGCTGAACAAAAAGTTGTTACGAAACCGTATCAACCTCAAGCAGCAGCGCCTCAAGCTCCAACAACTGAGGCTAAAAAGACAGAAGCTGGTGCGAAAACAGAACAAAAAGCTACTTCAAACACATAAGGGGTAGACTGAATGGCTCAATTTTTTATTCATCGCCCCATTTTTGCGTGGGTGATTGCACTGGTGATTATGTTGGCGGGTGTTATTACGCTAACAAATATGCCAGTTGCCCAGTATCCGACAATTGCACCGCCCACGGTGACAATTTCTGCAACGTACCCAGGTGCCTCTGCACAAACGGTTGAAAATACCGTGACTCAGATCATTGAACAACAAATGAATGGTCTGGATGGCTTACGTTATATCTCTTCTAACAGTGCTGGTAATGGTCAGGCATCTATTAACTTGAACTTTGAGCAAGGCATTGATCCAGACATTGCACAAGTTCAAGTACAGAACAAGCTACAATCTGCAACTGCACTCTTACCTGAAGATGTGCAACGTCAAGGTGTGAAAGTCACCAAATCTGGCGCAAGCTTTATGCAAGTTGTGGCATTCTATTCTCCAGATGAAAGCCTTTCTGCATCTGACATTAAAGACTATGTAAACTCCAACATTTCCGAACCGCTCAGTCGTGTTGCTGGGGTGGGTGAAGTACAAGTTTTTGGTGGTTCATACGCGATGCGTATTTGGCTTGATCCAGCGAAAATGACCAGTCTGCAAGTTACACCAAGTGATATTGCAACTGCCATTAATGCGCAGAACTCACAAGTTGCTGTGGGTCAACTCGGTGGTGCTCCATCAATTCAGGGACAAGTTCTGAATGCTACGGTCAATGCGCAAAGTATGTTGCAGACCCCTGAGCAATTTAGAAATATTTTCCTCAAAAATACAGCATCTGGCGCTCAAGTGCGCTTATCTGATGTTGCACGTGTTGAACTTGGTTCAGATAACTATCAATTTGACTCTAAATTCAATGGCAAACCAGCTGGTGGTGTAGCGATTAAACTGGCAACTGGTGCAAATGCACTAGATACAGCAGCGGCTGTAGAAAAGCGCCTCAGTGAACTTCGTAAAAACTATCCAGATGGTTTAAAAGATAAACTGGCTTATGACACAACTCCATTTATTAAGCTTTCGATTGAAAGTGTGGTTCACACTTTAATTGAAGCCATAATTTTGGTGTTCATTGTCATGTTCTTGTTCCTACAGAACTGGCGTGCAACGATTATCCCAACACTTGCTGTTCCTGTGGTTGTATTGGGTACCTTTGCTGTCATTAACATTTTCGGTTTCTCCATCAACACACTCACCATGTTTGCAATGGTCTTAGCGATTGGTCTTCTAGTCGATGATGCGATTGTTGTGGTGGAAAACGTCGAACGTGTCATGCAAGAAGAACATCTCGACCCTGTTGTTGCCACTGAAAAGTCAATGCAACAGATTTCTGGTGCCTTAGTCGGTATTACCAGTGTGTTAACAGCTGTATTCGTACCAATGGCTTTCTTCGGTGGTACTACAGGTGTTATTTACCGTCAGTTCTCGATTACACTTGTGACAGCAATGATTCTGTCATTGATCGTCGCATTAACATTCACCCCTGCCCTATGTGCAACCTTGTTAAAACAACATGATGCAAACAAACCAGAAAGTAATAATATTTTTGCGCGTTTCTTCCGTTGGTTTAACAACAGCTTTGAAAAGCTATCCGTAAAATACCAAGGTGGTGTCAACCGTATGACCCATCATAAAGTATTTTCTGGTGTGGTTTATTTACTGGTGATTGCAGGCTTAGTTGGCCTATATAAAGCTTTACCATCATCATTCTTGCCTGACGAAGACCAAGGTGTGGTCATGACACTCGTACAGCTTCCACCAAGTGCAAGCCTTGAACGTACCGATAAAGTCATCACCACAATGACAGACTATTTCATGAATAAAGAAAAAGAACATGTAGAGTCCATCTTTACTGTTTCTGGTTTCTCATTCACAGGTGTTGGTCAAAACGCAGGTCTTGCCTTTATCAAGCTGAAGGACTGGAGTGAGCGTACTTCACCTGAATCACAAATTGGTGCCATCATCCAACGTGGTATGGCATTGAATATGATCGTGAAAGATGCCTCTTACATCATGCCATTACAGTTACCTGCAATGCCTGAATTAGGTGTATCTGCTGGTTTTGACATCCAATTAAAAGATGCGAGTGGTCAAGGTCACGAAAAACTGATTGCTGCACGTAATGCGATTTTAGGTATGGCAGCACAGGATAAACGCCTTGCAGGTGTGCGTCCAAATGGTCAAGAAGATACGCCTCAGTATCAAATTAGTATTGACCAAGCACAAGCAGGCGCAATGGGTGTAAGTATTGCTGATATCAATACAACCATGAGTATCGCTTGGGGTGGTTCGTATATTAATGACTTCGTAGACCGTGGTCGTGTGAAAAAAGTCTATGTGCAAGGCGAAGCAAATGCACGTATGATGCCTGAAGACTTGAACAAGTGGTACGTACGTAATAGTAGCGGCACAATGGTTCCATTCTCAGCATTTGCAACAGGCGAATGGACTTATGGTTCCCCACGTCTAGAGCGTTATAACGGCGTATCATCAGTCAACATCCAAGGTACTCCTGCACCAGGCGTTAGTTCGGGTGATGCCATGATCGCAATGGAAGAAATCATTGGCAAATTACCGTCAATGGGCTTAGATGGTTTCGACTATGAATGGACGGGTTTATCTTTAGAAGAGCGTGATTCTGGTAGTCAAACAGGACCATTACTCATTCTTTCAATGTTGATCGTATTCCTTTGTCTTTCAGCTTTATATGAAAGTTGGTCTATCCCTGTTTCAGTATTGCTGGTTGTACCACTTGGTATTATCGGTGCATTTACTTTAACGTGGTTAGGTATGATCATCAAAGGCGATCCAAACCTGTCATTTAACATCTACTTCCAAGTCGCAATTGTTGCCGTAATTGGTCTTTCTGCGAAAAATGCAATCTTGATTGTAGAGTTTGCAAAAGAGTTGCAAGAAAAAGGTGAAGACTTATTTGATGCAACCCTTCATGCTGCAAAAATGCGTTTACGCCCAATCATTATGACCACCCTTGCCTTCGGTTTTGGTGTACTCCCTCTTGCCCTTTCAGCAGGTGCAGGTGCAGGTAGTCAACACTCTGTCGGTTATGGTGTACTTGGTGGTGTAATTAGTTCTACACTTTTGGGTATTTTCTTCATTCCAGTATTCTTTGTTTGGATTCGCAGCATTTTCAAATACAAACCGAAGAAACAAAATAATCAGGAGCAAACATCGTGATGCAAAAAGTATGGTCTATTTCAGGTCGTAGCATTGCGGTATCTGCACTTGCGCTTGCTTTGACTGCATGTCAAAGCATGCGTGGTCCAGAACCCGTCGTTCAAGCGGATATCCCAACAGGATATATTGGTTCAGCTACAGGACCGTCTATTGCTGAGCAAGGTTATAAAGATTTTTTTGCTGATGCACGATTGGTACAAGTCATTGAAATGGCTTTGGCCAATAACCGTGACCTACGCACTGCAACTTTAAATATTCAACGTGCACAACAAGCGTATCAAATTACTGAAAACAACCAACTACCCACTATTGGGGCAAGTGGTAGTGTGCTTCGTCAAGATACGCTAAGTACGACTAAGCCAGTCACAACCTATAATGTTGGCCTTGGTGTCACCGCTTATGAGTTAGACTTTTGGGGGCGTGTACGTAGCTTAAAAGACAATGCTTTGGACAGCTATTTAGCGACCCAAAGTGCGCGTGATGCAACACAAATTTCGTTGATTGGTCAAGTTGCGCAAGCATGGCTCAGCTATTCATTTGCCAATGCTAACTTAAAACTGGCAGATCAAACGCTTAAAGCACAGCTTGAGTCATACAATCTGAACAAAAAACGTTTTGATGTGGGTATCGACAGTGAAGTTCCCGTTCGTCAAGCGCAAATTTCAGTTGAAACTGCACGTAATGATGTTGCCAACTACAAGACTCAAGTGGCCCAAGCGCAGAATTTATTGAACTTGTTGGTAGGTCAGGCTGTACCAGCTAACTTATTGGCACCGCAACCAGTTAAACGCATTACTCAAAGTACAGCTTTAACTGCTGGATTACCAAGTGACTTGTTGAATAACCGTCCTGATGTTCGCTCTGCTGAGTATCAATTGTCTGCTGCAGGTGCCAATATTGGTGCGGCAAAAGCACAATTATTCCCAACAATTAGCTTAACAGGTACAGCAGGTTATGCATCGACAGATTTAAGCGACTTGTTTAAATCAGGTGCCTTCGTTTGGTCACTTGGCCCAAGCTTAGATATTCCTATCTTTGACTGGGGTACACGTCGTGCCAATGTGAAGATTTCAGAAACTGACCAAAAAATTGCGTTGTCAGATTATGAAAAAACCATTCAAACGGCTTTCCGTGAAGTGAATGATGCATTAGCTGTACGTGAAAATATTGGTGATCGTCTATCTGCACAACGTCGTCTTGTGGATGCCACCAATACCACCTATAAGCTGTCAACAGCACGCTTCCGTGCAGGGATCGACAACTACCTGACTGTACTCGATGCTCAGCGTACTTCGTACTCGGCGGAACAAGGTCTGTTATTGCTTGAACAAGCAAACTTAAACAACCAAGTTGAAGTGTATAAAACTCTTGGTGGCGGTGTGAAAGCCAATACAGCTGATCAAGTGGCGAAACAGCCCTCTTCTTCAGATGTAAAATATAACAAAACTGCAAACTAACGCTTGCGGTATGAAAAGCTCACTTCGGTGGGCTTTTTTATTGCTTTTTCATCGGCTTTTTCCTATCTTCAAAGACAATACTCACTTTTAAATAATGGACATTATGCTTTTAAGTAACCTTGAGTCTGTACCTGGACATACGATTTCTCAGCAACTGGACGTGGTTTATGGCAGTACAGTTCGGAGTAAACATGTCGGACGCGATTTTCTGGCAGGCCTGAAAAATATCGTCGGGGGTGAACTCACGGCCTATACTGAACTTTTAGAAGAATCACGCCAAGAAGCCATGAATCGTATGATTGCAAAAGCACAAGGCCTAGGTGCAAATGCCATCGTAGGAATTCGTTTTTCAACTTCAAATATTGCCCAAGGTGCATCAGAATTATTTGTGTATGGCACTGCCGTCCGTGTCACACCGTTAAACAACCATCTCCCCGATCCATTTCCAACACAGGCCTAAACGATGGAAAGTTTAATTTTCCAACTGCTGATTTTTGCGGTGCTGTTTAGCGTCGGTTTTGGTTTTGGTCGTTATAACGAACGCAAACATTTGGCGGAACTTGAACAGAATGAAAAGCGACTTGCCTACATCACTGTGGGTAATCTGCGCAAAGTGAATTTTGCACAGTCTGGACACATGATCAGTAGCAATGTGGTGATTTCACATGATTACTTCAAATACATACTGGCCACTGTGCAAAACTTTTTGGGCGGTCGGCTGACCAGTTATGAAAGTGTGGTAGATCGTGCCCGTCGTGAAGCTATTGTCCGACTTAAGCTTGAAGCAGAAAAGCACGGCGCAACACACATCGCTTGTATTCGACTGGCGACTACAGAAATGGGAATGCAAGGTGGTATGGTCGAAGTCTTTGCTTATGGGACCGCCATTCAAATTCCTTAAAAAGCGACTATGAACCAATCCTCCATTCACTAAACTCAAACAGCATGAGTGCGCAAAATCGCTCATGCTCGATCACCTTCTATCGTACAGCTAGAGCATAATTCTCTACACTGAACAAATAAAAATGGACTTCACCTACACTGTAAATAGGTCACAGATAATGAAATCTTTAGCACTAAAAATAAGTATGGCTGTACTCAGCATGATCCCACTTATAGCCAAAGCTGAATTAATTGTACTGGCATCCCCTCAAAGTAATGATGCTTACTATGCAAGAATGATTGATGATATTTTCGATTTCCACGTCGATTATGCAAAAAAAATTATTAAAAACGGAGACAATGTCGTTGTTCTGACAGACAAACAGCTCTACCCCGACTATGTCAAAGCCTTGGGAAAAAAGCATGTAGCAATCGCACCGATGCATGACATTTGGATGCGTGACTTCACCAGCGCCAATCCAGCTCAGCCCGTCATATTTCGCTACACGGCCGCAGGACAAGGTGGGGCTAAAAAAGGTCAGGCTATTTCAGATGAAGTGCAGGATGAATTTAAATACTACAGTCAAAAAGCAGGCTTACAGTTTACTCAGACCAAACTGTTGAATGATGGTGGTAATTGGGTGGAAGATGGTTATGGCAATGTCGTCCTCAGCACCAAGTTTTTAGCAGATAACAAGTTAACCGAAAACGAAGCGCGTAAGAAACTCATGGCACTGACAGGAGCCAAACAAATTGCATTCATTGAAGCCGATGAACAAGGCGGCTTGGAACATGCGGACGGTGTGGTCAGTTTTGTCGACCAAAATACACTGGTAATTAACTCCTACCCTGAAGATCCCGACTATGCCAAGCAGCTTAAAGCAGATCTAAAACGCGGCATTCCTAATGTCAAAATTCGTGAAATCATCACCCCTTATGATGGCAGTGAGATTTATGATGAAAAGTTTGGTTCTGCATGTGGCTTATACACCAACATGCTGGTCACACCTGAGCGGATCTACTTCCCGCAATTTGGCATTAAAGAGGATGCTATCGCTTTAAAGCAAATTCGTAGCGTTACCAAACGTACCGTGATTCCAGTACAGTCTGCGAATGTCTGTCATATGGGCGGTGGCGTGCGTTGTATGTCTTGGCAAGTGCGTGGGAAAAATGCGGAATTATTTTTAAATTATTTAAATAAAATCAGTAAGTAAAAGTCTGATCCCAAACTATATCTATAAGAAAACATCAATTCAACGGGCAGGGAACATATTTCTCCCTGCCCGTTTCACTTTACTTCACTTTCATCTTACGAATCATTTTATACAATGTTTTAGGTGATAAACGAGACACCAGAACACCCATTTTCTCCTTACGTCCACCGACTACGATATATTCTTCACCTTTCAGCAAAGCACTTACTACGGTTTGCGCAAAAATATCTGGTTCTAAACCATTTTCAATCGCTTCATCTTGATGACCTTGCGGTTTACCTGCGCCATTTAAAGCATTAAACGAGACATTGGTTTTAACAAAACCTGGGAAAATCACCGATACATCTACGCCCTCATTGGCCACTTCGGCACGTAGGCTATTTGCCCACATGTGAATAGCAGCCTTGGCCGCTGAATAACTGGCACGATACTGCGTCCCCAATAAACCCGCCACACTTGACACAAAGGCAATACGACCTGATTTTTGTGCTAAGAATGTCGGCAGAACTGTTTTGGTTAAAAACACTTGCGAGAAATAATCGACTTCCATAATTGCGCGTTCAGTTTGCATGGTCGTGTCGGCAATCAAGGCACGTTGACTTAAACCGGCATTATTAATCAGCCAATCAATCCGACCTTTTTTCTGGAGTACTTGCTCATAGGCATGACGCACCTGCGTCTCATCGGTAATATCCGCACAAATAGAAATGTGTTGATCTGGATTAAGCAGCCCAACGCGGACTTTTTCGAGTTCATCCAAACGTCTTGCCGTGAGTACGACCTCAGCCCCCTGTAAGGCACATTCTTTAGCCAGTGCTTCCCCTAACCCTGAAGATGCTCCTGTAATCCACACCACTTTCGCATCTAAACTGTTTAACTGTGCCATGTCCTTATTGCCTCATACCGAAGTTTTATTTGTAGGTTGATCATTTAAAAAAGTTAGAAAATGATCAAAATATTGACTCATCATCTGCGCATCATAAATACGACCTAATTTGTCAAAGCGTTTATAACCCAATTGAGTGGTAAAACTAATCACCCCATTAAGTGTTTTATCCACCACTACATTAAATTTCAACATTTTCTTCGGTTCACGGATCAAACTGGTCACCCCCTGATCCACAATTTGAGTAAATGCTTTTAAAGCAGGTGATACATATTGATTATTGCCTTTATCCATCTGCTCCGCACAACCCAAAAGCTCATTCACCAAAGTCTTTTCGACAGGATAACTTAGAAAATGGGTTCCTTCAGCATCGTACATCATACGATCTAAATAATTCACCATAGGCGTTAGGCGATCATTAGAAAAAAAGGAGACAGACCACGGCATGTACTTACGCATCGTATCCACAATCTGCTTGATGACTTTTTCCGACTCTCCATCGCCCGAAGTTGAGAGTCGGGCTAAATCCCCAAAGACCTGATCAATTACTTCACACGAAATATCTGCTAGAACTTCACCGAGTGGTTTTGCTAAATTTTGGCTTTCGCCTGCATTGAGCTGTTGATGAATATGGGTAAAGCGCTGGTGAGTTTCGGGTTTTAATTTTAAAGAAATTTGATAAGTCATCGTGATCCCCCCTTTTTTTGATTTTTACTGCGAACAATGCGCACTCTAGGTGTAAGCACATCATAAAGCGCTCTGCTTCATGTCGCAATTGCTAGATCAACGCATTTGCTTTACATGCCCCCATTTACGATTTCTTTGCTACAATAGATGCAATTTTTTATCTACTTTTGAACTGTTTGAACTATGACTGATTCAGCGCAAAATATCGCTACAACTTACGATCCGACCGAGATCGAGAAAAAATGGTACCAAACTTGGGAAGAGCGTGGCTATTTTAAGCCCTCTGAAAAAGGTGAGTCATTTTGTATCATGATTCCGCCACCAAACGTCACCGGTAGCTTGCACATGGGTCATGGTTTTAACAATGCCATTATGGATGCGTTAACTCGCTACAACCGCATGTCAGGTAAAAATACCTTATGGCAGCCGGGTACAGACCATGCGGGTATTGCAACGCAAATGGTAGTTGAACGTCAATTGGGCGCTCAGGGTGTCAGCCGTCATGACCTCGGCCGTGAAAAATTCATTGAAAAAGTTTGGGAATGGAAAGAACAATCAGGCGGCACGATTACTCGTCAAATCCGTCGACTAGGTTCTTCAGTGGACTGGTCGCGTGAACGCTTTACCATGGATGAAGGTCTATCGAATGCGGTCAAAGAAGTGTTCGTTAAACTGCACGAAGACGGTTTGATTTACCGTGGCAAACGTTTGGTGAACTGGGATCCAAAATTACAAACGGCGCTTTCTGACCTCGAAGTTGAGTCAGATAAAGAAGAAGCAGGTTCATTGTGGCACTTCAAATATTTCTTTGAAGATAAAAACCTACGTACCCATGATGGTAAAGACCACATCGTTGTAGCGACCACACGCCCTGAAACATTGCTCGGTGATACTGCGGTTGCTGTGGCACTGGATGATGAACGCTATACGCACCTTGTGGGTCAGAACATCATTCTACCGATTACAGGTCGTGCTGTTCCAATCGTGAAAGATGAATATGTCGATAAAGAATTCGGTACTGGCTGTGTGAAAATCACGCCTGCTCATGACTTTAACGACTATGAAGTCGGTAAGCGCTGTGAATTGCCTATCATCAATATCTTCAACAAAAATGCAGAAGTATTGGCTGAGTTTGAATACATCGCGAAAGCGGGTGAGCAAATTTCTAAAACCATCCCTGCCCCTGCGGACTATATTGGTTTAGAGCGTTTTGCTGCACGTAAAAAACTGGTTGAACAAGCTGAAGTAGAAGGCTGGTTAGATCAAATCCAACCTTATACGCTTAAACCACCTCGCGGTGACCGTTCAGGTGTGATCGTTGAGCCATTATTGACAGACCAATGGTATGTAAAAATTGCACCATTGGCTCAACCTGCTATTGAAGCCGTTCAAGATGGTCGCATCAAGTTCGTGCCTGAACAGTACAGCAACATGTACATGGCGTGGATGAACAACATTCAAGACTGGTGTATCTCTCGTCAACTTTGGTGGGGTCACCGTATTCCCGCTTGGTACGATGCTGAAGGCAACATCTATGTGGGTCGTGACGAAGCTGAAGTGCGTACCAAAAACAACATCCCTGCTGATGTTGTGCTTAGCCAAGACGAAGACGTACTCGATACATGGTTCTCTTCTGCGCTGTGGACATTCTCAACTTTGGGTTGGACTGGCGATGCCAAGAAAGATGCGGAAAACTATTTCCTCAATACCTTCCACCCAACGGATGTATTGGTGACTGGTTTTGACATCATCTTCTTCTGGGTTGCTCGTATGATTATGTTTACGATGCACTTCATGAAAAATGAAGATGGTACGCCACAAGTTCCGTTTAAAACGGTATACGTTCACGGCCTAGTTCGTGATGGCGAAGGTCAAAAAATGTCGAAGTCTAAGGGTAACGTACTTGACCCATTAGACTTGATTGACGGTGTTGACCTTGAGACTTTGGTACAAAAACGTACTACAGGTCTGATGAACCCGAAACAAGCAGCGAAGATTGAAAAATCGACCCGTAAAGAGTTCCCAGAAGGCATTCAAGCCTATGGTACAGATGCAGTGCGTTTCACTTTCTGTGCGCTTGCCAACACAGGTCGTGACATTAAGTTCGACATGAAACGTGTTGAAGGTTACCGTAACTTTGCCAACAAAATCTGGAACGCAACCCGTTTCGTGATGATGAACTGTGAAGAGCAAGTGATTGGCACTGAAGTTCGCCAAGACCTTTGGGAATTGCCTGAACAGTGGATCGTAAGCCGTTTGCAAAAAGCCGAAGCTGCGGTACAACAAGCTTTCGCAACTTACCGTTTAGACTTGGCTGCACAAGCGATTTACGAGTTCATTTGGAATGAATACTGTGACTGGTATGTCGAACTGACTAAACCTGTTCTGAACGATGAAAACGTATCGGCTGAGCGTAAAGCTGAAGTTCGTCGTGTACTTCTTGCGGTGATGGAAGCATCTTTACGTCTGGCACACCCAATCATGCCGTATTTGACTGAAGAAATTTGGCAAACACTTGCACCGAAACTTGGTATTTCTGCTGAAACCATCATGCTGGCGCAGTACCCTGTTGCTAACCCTGAGCGTGTAAACGAACAGGCTGAAGCCGATATGCAATGGCTTCAAGGTTTGATTGGTGCGGTACGTAACATCCGTGGTGAAATGGGCTTAGGTAATGCACGTTTGTTGCCAGTTCTACTTCAAAACACCACTGATGCTGAAAAAGCACAGATCACCCGTATTGAAGCGTTGTTTAAAGCTTTAGCGAAAGTTGAAAGCATTACTTTCCTAAATGATGCTGAACAACCACCATTGTCTTCGTCTTCTGTTGTGGGTCATGTGTCTGTATTCGTTCCGATGAAAGGTTTAATCGACCCGAAAGCGGAACTCGGTCGCCTACAGAAAGACTTAGACAAAGTGCAAAAGCAGCATGACCAAATTGCAACTAAATTGGGCAATGAAGGTTTTGTGGCAAAAGCACCTGCGGCTGTGGTTGAAGGTGAAAAAGTTAAACTTGCTGAGTTTGCTGACCAGTTAGCGAAGATTAAAGCGAATATGGAGCAAATTGCAGCACTTTAATGCTTTCAAATGATTAATATTTAAACTAAAATCCCTTCTAATTAGAGGGGATTTTTTATGCGTTTTTTTACATTTAATGAAATGAAAGCTTATGCTGAAAGTGAAGCATCTCGCTTCAACATAAGTATGGAAAGCTATTTTAATGAATCTCTAAAACAACAAAATCTGAAAAATAACTTTGATATTTTTCTTTCACACTCTTCTAAAGATAAAACTCTAATTTTAGGTATCAAAAAATTTATAGAAGAAAGTGGCTACACCGTATACATAGATTGGGTAGATGATCCTCAACTTGATCGTGCGCATGTAAATGTAACAACAGCAAATGTGCTTCGTACAAGAATGAAACAGTCCAAATTTTTAATATATGTCGATTCAAATAATGCAACGACTTCCAAATGGATGCCGTGGGAACTAGGCTATTTCGACGGCTATAAGCCAAATAAAATTGGTATTTTACCAGTCAGATATAATTCAGAAGGAACATATACAGGACAAGAATATTTAGAGCTATACCCAAAAATTGAAAAAAACAGCCTAAATGCCCTTTATGAACTGAAATATTCTGAAATCAATGGAAAGTCATTTAGAACATATTTTTCAAACGGTTCAGGCGTGTCACTTATATGAACACACCTGAATAAAAGCTAAAAATTAACTCTCAAATTATATTTTTCTACATGGCTTTGCTTTTTAAGTGCTTTCTCAATCCAATTATCAAATTGACTTAGAAACTGAGCCCATGTGCAAGTAACAATATAGTCTTGCTCATATATACCGTATGAATAGGTTGGTTTAAGATTATTTTTATTCAATTTAATAATTTCAAAACCAAAACCGTAATTGTTAACATAATTATAGTTACCTAAATAATCAGGTAAAACTACTACTAGTATTGCATTTGGATTGCTATAACTTCCTTTTCTATTTTTAGTTCTCAATGAATAAGAAATTTCCCATGGAATCCATTGATCTTTTTCAGCAGGGTAAAAAGTTTTCATATTCGGAGAAATAAGAACAATAGTAATAGAACTATCAAAAATTTTATCTGCTAATTTAGAATAAATTGTTGATTCTTTAAAAGTTGCTAAAGACTCTCCGTCATTTTCGCCTTTATTAATATGACCATATTTAGGAAGAACCTTTTGCTGAATGATATCAACATAATGGCGTGGCGTTGTTTGATCCCAATATGGAGTGCTACTTAACCTTTGTACACTAGAATCTGCATATTTATATGAAATAAAAATCTTATTTCCCATCTACAATCCCCTGAAATAATTCGTCAAATAAGGGTAAATAACAAAAATCTCTTAATAATCTCTCATCATCAAACTTATCTTTAAAATATAAAATTTTTGAAGCTGCACCTGTTGATGCTATTGGAAAAACAGGCACATATGGATGAGTTTCTCTAAATAATTTATATTCATCTTCAACTCCCTCCATTCCTCCAATAAAAATAGCAGCACAGAAATCATTTTTAGTAATCATTTCTTTGCGCATTAGTTGCAGACTGGAAGCTTTATCATCTAAGGCATCCGTTCGAATAATTTTTTCAACATATTCATTTTCAGGTGGGAAAAATTCCGCAAAAAAATTAGATTGATATAGTGTGACGTGGTCTTCAACTTTTAACTGTTGTTTTTCCAAGACCAATTTAATTAATGGGGTAATAGAAGGATGACCTCCCCATATCAATTCTGCTTTCGGTAAAACTATTCTAGCTAGAGCAATCACAGCATCACGTATAGCAGTATTGTCAGCAGTATCAAAATATTTTGGATCTCTATCTGCTAATGGAATACTTGCCGATAAAAATATTTTTTTTAACTTACTAGCCATTCTGACACCTTACTAATTTCTTTGGTTTTTACTGGCAAATGCTCATTTAGCCAATTTAAATGTCGTAGCCAGATTTCTCGAATATGAATCTCATCATATAGAATGAAAATCTTATCTAGCTGATCTTCGTAAATAGCTTTAATGAGAGTTTGTGATTCTTCACAATTTAATGCTTTAGGCATACCAATCGCAGGAACGACTATCGATTTTTCACCATCTTTTTCAAGCTCGATAAATTTATGACTTGAAAGGGTTGCTGTTACGTTATATTTGTCAGCATAACGCATAAAGCTAGAGATCAAATTATCTTGTCGGGAAGCTAAAGTTCGAGCTCTTAATGATTCCGTAAATTTGACAATCTGTAGCAGACTCTCTTCTTTCAAATTAGCATTTTTATTTTCAAAATCATCATTAATAAAGTCTGATTCGTTTAGTTTAAATACCTCAGAAAGCTCTGTACCCGAGACTACGTCAAAATCTGGCCAAACTACTTGAACTAAACCTAATGAAGCTGCGTTAGCATTTGCAAGTTCCTGTTTTGTCCATTCACTTTCTAAATAGTTTTTTGTACTTAGGAGTACAACAACATCACTGTCAATCATTCTTTGCCATAACTCATCTTGAAATGGCTCAGATTTGCGAATTGAATGAGTATCAAGGAATACGTCAAAGTTGTGTTGCTCAAGATATTCATATAACTGAATTGCAACACCTGATGAATCACTACGTTTATAGCTTACAAATGCACGCCGCTTTGCCTTGAGTAAATTAAAAGCCTCTAATGCATTATTCACAACTTTTTCAATAGCCAAATCTATTGGCAACCCTAAAAGACTTAACCCATTATATTTTTGAATTAACTCAGGCACTAAATTGTTAAATTGTGATAAATCTTCATCAATCAATGGAAGTAATAAAGTCGCATCCATTACCAATTTATTAACAATGTCTTCATCTAAAAAACTTGTGTCAGTTCTTTGCCCCATGTAAATGCAAAATGCAGGATTTGCATCTGTATATTCTTCAAAATTATATCTATCAAGAATTTTAAAGAATGTCCTATCAATTCCTAATTCATCAATTCTTTCAAAAAAAACATCTTTAATTTTTGGAAGTAATCGATGATCAATTGCTCCCATAAGTATTAGTTGGTAATAGTGCTTCAAAGTAGCCTCTTTATTTTTGATAATTGATTAAACATATGTATGCATAAAGTTATTTTTCAAGACAAAGCTCCTATTATATTTAATTTTTTATAAAACCCCATGCTCCAACAACATCTCTACTCCACTCACTTTTTTCATATGCTTTAAACGCTCTTTTTCCCACTTCAACTGCTGCTTTAACTCAGCACAGTCCGCATCTATGGCTTTATAGACATCACTAATATGCACATGCTCCGCTTTCACTTTCTTCGCCAACTGA
The DNA here is from genome assembly GCF_044130335.1 of Acinetobacter halobius. Taxonomy (NCBI): domain Bacteria; kingdom Pseudomonadati; phylum Pseudomonadota; class Gammaproteobacteria; order Moraxellales; family Moraxellaceae; genus Acinetobacter; species Acinetobacter halobius. The sequence goes on along the minus strand of NZ_JBIQOD010000019.1, from coordinate 2,875 downwards.
AAAAAATCTAAAATCTCTTCAATTTGACTTTCAAGTTGCTGACTTTGTACATCCAACGCCAGCTTATAAAACTTCACTTGCTCCACAGATAACTCTTTCGCGCCAACACCTTTATTTTGTTCAAGCTGTAACTGAAGTTTGAGTAAGTAAAATAAATCCTGCTCTGCATAGGCTTCATTGACCTTCTGCAAAAGTTCAGTCTTATCTAACTTCTTCGCTTCATCAGACTCACGGTCAGGGTGAATCATCGCGGTAATTTTTAAATATACGGTTTTCAAAGACTGCGCTGCCATTTTAACCGCTTGCTCACGTTTTTCTTGTTGTTTTAACTGCTTGGCACGTTCCCGCTTTGCTTCATACTGGGCAGAATCATATTCATAATTTTCCCAATCCACATCCACGTTTTGTTCTACCGTTTCAACGAGGTCATGACTTTGTATTGAGTTTGCTTTGGCTTTCTTCGAGCATATATGTTCTGCATGCTGTATATAGAAAGTATCCACTTTCTCTACCTGCTCTTTTTGAGCGGAAGTTAGCATCTGTGATTTTTTTAGCATCTTGGCTAAAACGGCTATTTTGGTGTCGATCTGCACCAAATCTAATTTGCTAAAGGCATCGCTGGCTAAATGATTCCACATAGTATCCAGCTGTGTAAACAAAACCGTATGTAATTCGCTATACACAGTTAAAAGCTTACTGCATGTATAGTTTTGAATGTCGGCTTGCGCATTTTGCCATGTTGCCAGTTCTTGTTTTTGTTGTTCAATGCGTTCAATCAAACGATTTAATTTTTTCTGCTGCGGGCTAAGCCTCACCTCTGGTTGAGCCGTCGTTTTTAACGCTGAAGACATAACCCATCCAACCCAGTGCAAAAGAGGAATTATAGCGCGATCTGAGCGTACAAGCAGTGATCTCTCTTTTAAGCCAAGTTTAAAATCTGAGTGATTCAAATGCTAATCTAAGAATAAAAAAAGCCCATCATTCGATGAGCATTTTATTAGCGAAATAGCTTTACCAATAGTTTTCGACCGCAATATTTCCTTCACCACGGCGATTCATAGTCAGGCCACGTGCTTTTAATGCCTCTTTGGTGTCTTCGACCATTTGCGGGTTACCACACAACATCACATGACTGGTTTCAGGATTCAAACTCAAACCAACTGCTTTTTCAAGCTCACCATTTTCAATCAGTACGGGTAAGCGGTCATGTAGTGGCGCATGCGGATCACGCGTAATAATCGGCACAAATTTAAAGCCTGTATGGCCCTCGCCAAAGGTCTCTGCAATTTCCTGAATACGTGTTGCATAGGCCAGTTCAGAAGCTGTACGTACGCTATAAACCAGTGTAATGCTCTCGTACTTCGACCACGTCTCAAAGTCTTGTAACATCGAAATAAAAGGTGCTAGCCCTGTCCCTGTGCCCAGTAACCATAAGTCTTTTGGTAGTGGCAACTGATAACGCGCCAAAGTCAAAAAGCCGTACGGGATCTTTTCAAGGTAGATGTCATCATCAACTTTTAAGTGTTGTAAATTTGAGGTAAAGGCACCTTCTGGCACCACAATCGAGAAAAATTCTAAAGTTTCATCAAAGGGAGAGGACACCACCGAATACGCTCGAACTACCAATTCATCACCCACTTTGATGCCAATACGGGCAAATTGTCCTGCGCTAAACTTAAAATGTGCAGGTCGCGTCATGGTGAAACTAAAAAGTGTATTGGTCCAACGGTGTACGGATAAAACCTTTTCTAGGCTAAATTTTTCAATTGACATGATTTCAGCGTGGCATCAAAGACGTTGCTCATGTTAGCATGACCACATAATTTGTTAATATTTTTTAAATGTTAAGGCTATATTCATGCGCATGACTTTACGCCAGTTGGCGGTTTTTGTAGCAGTTGCTCAAGAAGGCACAGTAACCAAAGCCAGTGATGCGGTTCGACTCACCCAGAGTGCTGCGAGTATGGCTTTAGCTGATCTAGAAGACGGTTTGGGGGCACCTTTATTTGACCGTCTAGGTAAGCGTCTTCAACTCAATGATCTGGGTCGTTTCCTGCTGCCACAGGCTTTAGAAATTTTGGGTCGCTGTGATGCTTTCGAGCAAGCCGCTAAAGGTGAGTTACAAAGCATTGATTTACGTTTAGGTGCAACTCTAACCATCAGTGACTACCTCATGCCTGACCTGATGGCTGACTTCTTACAAATTCAACCTCAAGCCCATTTACAGCTACAAGTTGGTAATACCCGTCAAATGATTGAGGCAGTGAATCAGTTCCAACTGGATTTGGCCTTGATTGAAGGCTCTTGTCACTTACCACAACTGCAATGCATTCACTGGCGTGACGATGAATTAGCCGTCTGCTGTGCACCCAACCACCCTCTTGCACAACTAGACCGTACTTTGACCGCAGATGACTTTAAATCGGTCGAGTGGATCTTGCGTGAAGAAGGTTCAGGTACACGTGAAGTATTTGATAATGCTATTTTGAAAGACTTGCCTGATGCCAATATCCGTCTGACCTTGGGTCATAATGAAGCGATTTTAAAAATCGTGGCGGGTGGTTTAGGGATGTCCTGTATTTCAAAACTGGCAACTGAACCTTTGCGTGAAAAAGGCCAGTTGGTGGTGCTTGATACACCGTTTTGGTCTCTCACCCGTCCACTGTTCATGTTGGTGCATCGTCAGAAGTACCAAGGCCCAGGACTCAAAGCTTTCATGAAGTTTTGCGAAAAATAACTAAGCAAAAAGCACCCGAAGGCACTGCTGTCCCATAGTTAGAGTTAAATAAAAAAACCTGAGTCCAAAGTAGTTAAAATATAAGTGCGAACAAACACTTCAACTACAAGGATTCAGGTTTTGTCACATCAGAATACT
>NZ_JBIQOD010000018.1:0-71118 GCF_044130335.1 Acinetobacter halobius | reverse complement strand
GTATTCTGATGTGACAAAACCTGAATCCTTGTAGTTGAAGTGTTTGTTCGCACTTATATTTTAACTACTTTGGACTCAGGTTTTTTTATTTAAGTCTAACTATGGGACAGCAGTGAGAACACCCCTGTATTTACTGTTTTAAATGAACGTGCATAACCCATTTCAGTAGCAACTTGCTTCAAAGTCTCATCAGCCACGTTGGTATAAGTATTATTGGCTGTACCTAACATGCGCTGTGCCAATCCATAAAAAGGCATTAGCGTTTCCTTCCAATCAGCACGAATCTTGGTCCATGCTACAGACTCAAATACTTCATCTGATGGAATTAAATGCACATTGGCATAAATTTGTGACCCTCCCCCAACACCATGAATAATTGTGGTTTTATTGGTAAAAGTGAATTGTAATGTGCCTTTAAACCCCAACTCAGGTACCCACAGATAATTTTTAGTATCTAAGTTCGTTTCAGGAAAATCTTGATCGCCTCGTCTCAAGCCCTTTTCTAAAATCAGAACCGTATTGCCTTTTTCACTCAAGCGTAATGCACTGACTGATCCACCGAAGCCCGAACCAATCACAATTTGGTCATAGTCAAAATCCTGATCATTCATCCTATTAACTCCTTTAATAGTTTTATTCTTCTGTTTTTAAATACAACGATCTCTTCGCTTCAAACTGTTCAGATTGAAGCGAATATATGTATAAGTTTTAAACTGACTCGCTTATGACTTAATACGAATCAAAAGGTTCAATAACCAATTGGCAAATTTTCCATAAGGAGGAGCTAAAAACTTCAAACTCGAAAAACCCGCCTGATAAAACACAGGGCGCATTTTTGAAAAAGTCAAAAAGCCTTCATAACCGTGATAATGTCCCATCCCGCTGGCACCAACACCACCAAACGGCAAGTCATGTTGTCCAACATGAAATAATGCATCATTGACCGAAACCCCGCCCGACATAACTCGGCTAATATAGAATTCAACTAATTTTTTATTATGACTAAATGGATAAAATGCCAATGGTCGATCACGCTGAATAATATAGTCCACCACCTCTTCAGGCTTTTGATAGGTTTTCACCATCAAGATTGGACCAAAAGTTTCACGGGTATCAATTTCCATCCCATCATTACTGTTCAAGACCAAAGTCAGTGGAAACTTTCGCGTCGTAGCATCCGGTTCTTGTTGGTTCAAATTAATCAGACTTGCGCCCTTAGCTTCGGCATCTGCAAGTGTATGCACTAAGCGTTGGTAAGCACGCTCATCAATAACAGACGTATAGTCGTGACTATGAATATCTGGGACATGCGCTTTTACCCATGCCGTTGCCGTATGGATGAATGCTTGCAACTTCGTCTCATGTACAAAAACATAATCCACATTGGTACAGATTTGCCCCGCATTAAACTGTTTGACAAACAGAATCCGTTCGACCGCTTTTTCCATAGGGTACTCAGGATCAATCACCGCAGGGGATTTCCCCCCCAATTCCAAAGTCACAGGCGTCAAATTTTGTGCTGCCGCAGCCATGACTTTACGCCCGGTTGCACCAGAACCTGTAAAGATCAAATGATCGAACGGAAGCTTTGAAAAAGCGATTCCCACCTCTCCGGTTTCATCGAAAATTTGCAATTTCTCAGCTTTAAAATATTTAGGGCTGAGCTCAATCAGTAGTTGGGCCAAATACCTTGAATTTTCAGACATTTTGACCATAGCTGTATTACCTGCTGCAAATACCGCAGAGAGTTGAGAAAACATCAAATTAATCGGAAAATTCCACGGTACGATCACGCCAATCACACCCAATGGTTGTGGAATTACACGGTTCTTTGCACCAAAGTACAGGCTATGATCGACATGACGGCTTTGTACTTTGGTCCACTGTTTTAAGTGTTTGATACTTCCATTAATGTCATCAGTAACAGTAATAATTTCAGCCAATAACGTTTCATGACGTGAACGGTTACCATAATCCTGATTTAAAGCATCAATAATCGCTTCACGATGATTATTAATCAGCGCTTTTAAATTCAATAAGTGCTGTTTTCTTTGTGCAAGGGTTTCAATGCCTTGCTCAAGAAAGTGACTGCGCTGTAATTTGAAAGCATTGTGTAGTGTCTGTTCCATCACTGTTTGCTCGATATGAGACTGAGCCGTAAGTTGCATAAGCGTTCCTTATTAACAGCTAAAAAGTGGTGATTTACTGGTCGTCGATTAGGTTAAGCTGAACTCTCATCCTACTTTATCAAATTACTTGAAATTGGCTTGACTTTTTAGGACACTTATTTGATCTTTCAGGACAATATGGAACATTGTTATGGCCAGCTATATTCGTGCAGCCAGCCTTGGTGGATTTGAAGAACTCGTCCGAAGCTATGATGTAAATCCTATTGAAATTTTAAAAGACATTGGGATTTTACCTTCTTTACTTCGAGATCCCGATGCGTTTATTCATTATGATCATTATTTAAGTTTATTAGAAAAAGCCGCTTTCGTGTGCCAAGAAGAGTGCTTTGGCCTAAAACTCGGCGCGCTGCAAAATATTAGTACTATTGGCTTAATTGGTGTGTACATGTCACGACAGCTAAGCATTTTGGAGGCGCTAAAAGTTGCCCAAAAATATGTTTACCTTCATGCTGAAGGAATTGTATTTCAAGTAACCCGTTATAATGCGCAAACATGTAGACTCAACTTTGTCCGTCTAAATGACTACAACATCGACATGCCACAAAAGTCACAACTCGCAATTTGTCTAGTCAGCAATATTCTCAAGGATTTAATCGGGCCACCTTGGTATGCAGAAAAAATCTGCCTAAAACAAAGAGCACCTCAACACAGCGCGCATGTTTTTAAAGAACATTTTCCCTGTGAAGTTGAGTTTGAAAAAGATGAAGATGCCCTGTACTTCCCAGCAGCATTTTTAACGCTTAAACCCTATAATTTCAATGAAGATTTAGTCGATCAACTGATTCTACAGCGCCTTGAGATGCAAAGCAGTACCAAGGCAGATGATCAAACCCTTCTCATTGAAAGCTCCATTCGTATGTTAATGGCAACTGGTGATTGTAGTATTGAAAATATCGCATTGTGTCTGGGGATACATCCCAAAAAACTACAACGCACCTTAAAGCAACAAGGAACCAGCTATCGCGATTTGCTCGAAAATGTTCGTAAAAAAGAAGCTCTGCGCATGATTGACGCAGGTAATATTAGCTTAACAGACATAGCCTTACAGTTAGGCTATGCCGAGCTGTCAATTTTTAGTCGGAACTTTAAAAACTGGTTTGGCTATCCAGCAAATGAATGGAAAAATAAAGTGAGAAGTCATCTAGAATAACTTCTCACTTTCATTGGAATTCAAAATGAGTATGTGACAGGTTAACCCTACACATTAAAGTCCATTTTTTATTTTTTAGGGAAAACAAAAGAAGCAATCAATCGTGCTCCCCAACCTTTAGGGCTAGCATCATGATCATCCGCCCAATATCTCGCACCCGCACCAACACTGATCAACTGCCCATTTAGATTAATAACTTTTGTAACAGTAAGATTTACTGGCATTGTGGCCTCTTCAGAATTCCAATCATAGGTTGTTTCTGTATTTAGACCCACGGTCGTACTGTTCGGATAGGTATAACTTACAAAAGGTTGCACAAAAGTACTACTGATGGCATCCACGTCATCATCATGTTCTACTCCCCAAATATGGTTTGCCAAAGCACCCACTGTCCAACCATGTGTTTGTTTCAAAATAACAAAAGTCGGTCCAAGTCCATATTGATCTGCACCCAAAGTTTTTTCTGAGGCTGTCGGAAGTAATATCGCTGGACCAACTCCCCAGGTAATTCCACTCTCAGAAGTTTTCGAAGGAGAGAAAAATAGACTTTGTACAATATCACCTACCCCCCAATCATCCTCAAGGTTTGATTCGTTATAGACTTGATAAGTCACAGGTAAAACTGTACGTGAAATCAAATTCCAATTTTCATTCAACTCAATCGGTATTACAGGCTGAATATTCAGTTGATAACGTTCAATATTCTCAGCTGCACCAATATTCTCATCGTAATTAAACTGAAAAGGTACGCTCACCAGATTTGCAACAGGATTTGACAATTGCTTTGCTAAATCTGCATCATCGGCAAAAGCTTGAGAGTTACAAAAGACACTGCATACCATTAAGGAAAGTAATATTTCTAGCTTTCTGTTTCTCATAGAAAAATGATTCATATACCGAATGCCCCTTTATAATTTATGGATATTATTGAGTTATAACAAACACTTGCTCTTTTTCTACTAACTACACTGACTCAACTAGCACATACGGCTCTTTGAATGAATATCAAAGCTTCCGTATCCCACTGATTAAATATGCCTAAATTTTTAATATTATAAATTTTGAATCTTATTACTTTGCTTATTGGATTAAAGCTTAGTTTTTTATAGCACAATTCATAATAGCTGCAACAGTTTTTAACCTTGGTTTCATTATAGTAAATTGATTGCAGAAATAAGTGCTTGGTCCGTGTTTATATAAAAAGGCTTGAATCATAAATAATTTTTAGGTGAAACACATAAACATCAAATAAAAATCTGTATTTGACGCCACGAAGCTTATTTATTTCTTATTTTTATGCTTATTTTTTAACCAAAAGAAAATTTTATATTTCAAATTATATACTTATATTTTTCAAAGATTTAATGCTTAAAAAGGCTTTTTTTTAGTATAAAAACTCTATTTAGACTATTTTTTGAACTGCCGAGTTAGTCCTAGAGCATTTACTCTTATTTTAATTGTGCTATTTTTGTGACATGGAGTAACAAATGATTTCGGTAAAACGATTTCTCCAAAAGCCAAAAAGCATAAACACAAAATGAGCAACAAACATTTGCACCTCAAGGAAAGACGTAGAATGAAATTAAAGACATTAACGACAGCAATGATTTTAGCAACTGTACCAATGACGGGGGCATTTGCCGCTGCACTCGATCGTTCAGGTCAGTCTATCTCAGCATTCTTACAACCAGGCAACTACTTTGAAGCAGGTATTTCAGTATTAGATCCAGATGTATCTGGTAAAACAACTGCAAGTTATGGCGGGGAAAAAACTGGCGATATGGCTGGGGATTATTATTTCCCAAGCGCTGCATTAAAACTACAATTAACGGATAAATTCTCTTTCGGTTTAATTTACGACCAGCCTTTTGGTGCCGACGCTGAATATACATCTTCTGCAGCTTTCACTAGCTCAAATGGAGATACAAGTGTAGAAGTGGATACACAAAACATCTCTATGATTTTTGGTTTTCAACCAACAGAAAATTGGAATATCTACGGTGGTGGTGTATATCAAACCATTAAAGGAAATGTAGAGCTTCAAGGCCGAGCGTATAGCGGTACTCCGTTAACCACTACTGGTTTTTCAGGTTATAAAGCAAGTATAAAAGAAGATAGTGCTGCTGGTTGGTTAGCTGGTTTTGCATATCAAATCCCAGAGATTGCTTTAAAAGCATCGGTTACTTATCGTTCAGAAATTGAACACTCTTTAGTTGTGGATGAGTCATCCTCTGGTACAAACCTCGCTGCTCTACCTGTTCCTGCACTCATTAATGCTAATGCAGGAAAAGGTTCAACAGATATTACGACACCACAATCTGTTAACCTTGATTTCCAAACTGGCATCATGGCAAATACGGTAGCGTTTGCAAATGTACGTTGGGTAAATTGGAAAGACTTTTCAATTCGTCCTTATGCATTTGGTAAAGCCAGTGCTGCCATTGGACCTGCTGTTGGTAAACCAGACGGTTTTGACCTTGTAGCATATACAGACGACCAGTGGTCTGCAACCGTAGGTGTAGGTCGCAAATTAAATGATCAATGGGCAGGTAATATCTCTGTAGGTTGGGACTCTGGTGCAGGTAACCCTGTGACAACGCTTGGTCCAACAGAAGGTTATTGGAATGTCGGTTTAGGCGTTCAATATAGCCCTACACCAGCTACATTTATTGCAGGCGGTGTAAAATACTTCTGGCTAGGCGATGCGAAAGCACAATCTGGCGCTCAATTTGATACCGACTCTTATGTTGCAGAATTCGAAGACAGCACAGCTCTAGCGTATGGTTTGAAAATCGGTTACAAGTTCTAATTAGCTATACTGAAAAAACCATCTATAAAGATGGTTTTTTCTTTTTCTTGGAATAAAAGCCTTTCTTACTTTTTATACACTTGTCACTCATTTGAACAACAAATCAACACTTAAACTTTTTTCATGACAATAAATACCTCACACCCCACTCTAAAAATAAGTTTATAAAAATCATAAAATTAATTAGTCTTTTTAGTGTTTTTACTCTAAGCAAGTACATTTTTTAACTTCGCCAGTTCATTTCATAACCTGATCTGAGCATTTACTCTTTTTTTATTTATGTTACTTTTCGTGCCAATCATTTACATAAAGCTACAACAAGGAATGTCTCCCCATGAAGCTTAAGGCACTTCGCTCAGCTATTTTACTTAGCTTAATTCCAACAACTTCAGTATTTGCAGCAGGTCTTGACCGCTCTGGTCAGTCTATTCTGCCATTTCTACAATCTGGAAATTATGCAGAAGCATCTTTCAGTGTACTTGATCCAAATGTAAGTGGCGAAAGTAATAATGGTGCATCTGTTTCAGATATGGCTGATGACTACTATTTCCCTTCTGCAGCCCTTAAAATTCAAGCGACTGAACACTTTTCTTTTGGTTTACTTTATGACCAACCTTACGGCGCTGACTCTCAATACTCATCTGCAGCAGGTGCATTTGGTAATGGGAAAGAAGGCACAAGTGTAAAAGTGCGTACCAACAATCTTTCACTGATTTTTGGTTATCAACCTACTGAAAACTGGAATTTATACGCTGGTCCTGTTTATCAAACAGTTAAGGGCAATGTTTCTTTACGTGGCAGTGCTTATTCATTGCTTTCTGGTTATGACATTAACCTCGAAGAAGACGATGCTTTTGGTTGGTTAGCTGGTGCAGCTTACCAAATCCCCGAAATTGCTTTAAAAGCTGCCGTTACTTACCGTTCTGAAATTAAACACGAATTAGATACAACGGAAACTTCGAATATCTACATTCCTTCATACGGTATTGACCTACGTTCTGTTACAAGCCAAACAGAAGTTGTCACGCCACAATCTGTGAATCTTGATTTCCAAACAGGTATTGCGAAGGATACTTTGGCATTTGCGAACATCCGTTGGGTACATTGGGACCAATTTGCAGTAAGTCCAACAGCTTTAGCAACAGCAAGTAAACTTGCTAAAGGGAAAGCGCAAAACCTCATTGATTATTCAGATGACCAAATTTCTGCAACTGTTGGTGTCGGTCATAAATTTACCAGCAAATGGTCTGGTTCTGCATCTGTAGGTTGGGACTCTGGTGCAGGTAATCCTGTAACAACTTTGGGTCCAGTAGAAGGTTTCTGGAGCGTAGGTTTAGGTGGTCAATATAGCCCAGCAGAAAACTATTTCGTACAAGCAGGTGTTAAATACTTCTGGTTAGGTGATGCTAAAGCTCAAACTGGTGGTAATGTTGTTGGTGATTTTAGTAATAACGATGCAATCGCTTACGGTTTAAAATTTGGTTATAAATTCTAAATCCTAAAAGTTGTATCCAATAAAAAAGGCGTATCTATTTAGATGCGCCTTTTTTGCTTTCGTAGATATTGCTTTTTATGCAGGAATATCGCGAACTGAAGCATTACGAATCGCTTCTTTTAAAGCATCATAACCATGAATTGGTGGAAACTGAGGGAACTCTTTGATTACATTTTCTGGCGCATCAAATAAAAACCCTTTGTCCGCTTCACCGAGCATAGTAGTGTCATTATAAGAATCACCTGCGGCAATCACACGGAAATTCAAACCATGTAACGCCTTGACTGCCTCACGTTTTTGGTCAGGTTGACGTAACTTATACGCTGTAATCATTCCCTTTTCGTCAGTTTCTAACTTATGACAAAAAATGGTCGGCCAACCTAATTGCTTCATTAAAGGATGTGCAAACTCATAGAAAGTGTCTGATAAAATAATCAACTGAAAGTGTGTGCGTAACCATTCAACAAATTCTTTCGCACCTGGAAATGGCCCCATTTCGGCAATCACTTCTTGAATATCATTGAGGCCTAAACCATGTTCTTTTAATATATTTAAGCGCTGGGTCATGAGCACATCATAATCAGGAATATCACGCGTGGTTGCTTCAAGCGCCTTAATGCCTGTTTTTTTAGCAAAGTTAATCCAAATCTCTGGAACCAATACCCCTTCTAGATCAAGACAAACAACTTCCATGAAGACTCCCTTTTATTTACGTGGAAAAATTTGCCCTATCATAGCTTAATATTTGTCTAATGCATTGTTGTTTTTTAAATCTATTTTTTTCATAAGCATTGATTTTTTAGTGATAAGTAGCCTAATTCAACTCTATTAAAATACTTAGCAAATAACGTAATATAGGTCTTGTTAGATTCCAAGCCTATTGCCAGGATACTCATGACAACCATTCCAACCATTGACCTTGTCGATGCTCTTGCTGCTGAATATGCAGACAAATCGCCAAGTGAAATTTTAGCACTCGCACTGAATCAAAACGGTGAAATCGCCATTTCATTTTCTGGTGCAGAAGATGTCGTACTGATTGATATGGCGGCCAACTTAGGTAAACCTTTCCGTGTCTTTAGTTTAGATACAGGACGTTTACACGCAGAAACCTATCAGTTTATTGAAACTGTGCGCAAACATTACAACATCAATATCGAAATTTGTTTCCCAGAAGCCAATACAGTTCAACAACTGGTCAATGAAAAAGGGTTATTCAGCTTTTACCAAGATGACCATAAAGAATGTTGCGGTATTCGAAAAGTTCAGCCATTGCGTAAAAAATTAGCCACTTTAGATGGCTGGATTACGGGGCAACGTAAGGATCAAAGTCCAGGTACACGAACTGAAATCCCTGTCGTACAGGCCGATATTGGTTTCTCAGGTGAAGGCAAGCAACTGATTAAATATAATCCTCTTGCCAACTGGAGTAGTGCTGAAGTCTGGAGCTATATCCGCATGATGGAAGTCCCCTATAACCCTTTACATGAACGCGGCTTTATTTCTATCGGTTGTGAGCCTTGTACACGACCAGTGCTACCAAACCAGCATGAGCGTGAAGGTCGCTGGTGGTGGGAAGAAGCTACGCACAAAGAATGTGGCTTGCATGCAGGTAATTTGAAAAAGTAAAGACTAAAACCACTGCTCAGCAGTGGTTTTTCGCAACTAATAGATACACACAAAGCGCTCCCATTCTTATAAAAAGTCGATATACTAACCTTAAGTTATATAATTCTAACAAGATTGCTCAGATAAGAGCCGTCAGATATTGCAGTGAGGCAATCTAGACTATGCGTCCATTACATCCGATTGACTTTATTTTTTTATCACTTGAAAAGCGCCAGCAACCCATGCATGTCGGTGGATTATTCTTATTCCAAATCCCCGAAAATGCACCAGCCAGCTTCATTCAAAATTTAGTAGCGGATATTCGTAATTCAAAATCTATTCCTATCCCCCCGTTTAACAATAAACTGAATGGCCTATTTTGGGATGAAGATGAAGAATTTGATCTTGACCATCATTTTCGCCATATTGCACTTCCCAAACCTGGTCGTATCCGCGAACTCCTGACTTATATTTCACAAGAACACAGCAGTTTGATCGACCGTGCAAAACCATTATGGACCTGCCATATCATTGAAGGAATTGAGGGTAACCGTTTTGCCATGTATTTCAAAATTCACCATGCAATGGTGGATGGAATTGCAGGTATGCGGTTGGTTGAGAAATCCTTATCACATGATCCAAACATCAAAAGCATCGTACCGCCTTGGTGTGTTGAAGGACCACGCGCTAAACGCTTGAAAGAGGATAAAGCGAGTCGCTTTAAAAAGATTATGAATGGTGTGGTTGGACAGCTTGAATCTACCCCACGTGTCATGTATGAACTGTCTCAAACAGTGATGAAAGATATGGGGCGTAATCCCGATTACGTTTCAAGTTTCCAAGCGCCAAGCTCCATTTTAAACCAACGTGTCAGCTCTTCACGTCGCTTTGCAGCACAGTCTTTTGAATTTGACCGTTTACGCCATATCTCTAAAAGTCTGGGTGTCACAATTAATGACATCGTACTGGCTGTTTGTTCAGGCGCACTGCGGGAATATTTGTTATCGCAAGATGCGTTACCTAAAAAACCGCTGATTGCAATGGTTCCTGCATCTGTACGTGATGATGATTCATCTATGTCGAATCGTATTACGATGATCTTGGCAAACTTAGGCACACATAAAGAAGATCCATTAGAACGCTTAAACATCGTCCGTCGTAGCGTACAAAATGCAAAAGAAAAGTTCAAACGTATGAACTCAAATCAAATTTTGAACTATAGTGCATTTGTATATAGTGCGGCAGGTCTGAATATAGCCTCAGGCCTATTGCCTAAACGCCAAGCCTTTAATTTGGTGATCTCGAATGTACCAGGACCACGTGAGCCACTGTACTGGAACGGAGCACGTCTCGATGCATTGTACCCTGCTTCGATCATTTTAGATGGTCAGGCACTCAATATCACCATGACCAGTTATTTAGATAAACTTGAGGTCGGTTTGACTGCGTGTCGCAATGCTTTGCCGAAAATGCAAAACTTATTGACTCACTTGGAAGAAGAAATCCAACGTTTCGAAGCGATTGTGGGGGTTGAAAACCCAAAGTTACAAGCGGTCAGTTGATACCGCAGAACCCATTAGAAACTGAATAAATGACATAAAACTAAGGGGCTTCGATAAGCCCCTTAGTTTTTAATGCTACGACATTGTTTTAATAGTTGATGACATGCAGTTCGAATCATGGCAGTGGTAATTTGTACTTCCTTACCTTGCTCGTCCAAAATATATGCATTATGCGTCACTTTCGTATCCAATAAATGTTTCAAACTAGGTTGAATAATTGCTTCTCTAACACCCATATCACACCTCATTTGCTAAACCTATTTGGGAGAATAAGCTTTGGCTATTTCCGTGTTCCTAGTATTCAAAATCTACAGTCGAAAGTAAAATTTCAGTTGTAACAACTATTTAACCATATATTGTTACAATTTCAGCTCAGAATGATATCGTATTGCTCTTGCGTATATAAATTTTCAACCTGAAATTTAATCACACGACCAATAAAATGCTCCAGATCCGCGACTGCTGGCGCTTCTGCGGTTAACAAGCGGTCAATCACGGATGGATGAGCAACGACAGTAAAGCCAGTCTGAGACTGATACGCGCGTGTATAACGCATGATTTCTCGAAAGATTTCGTAACATACCGACTCTGCTGTTTTCACATAACCACGCCCCTGACAGGTCGGGCAAGATTCACATAATAAGTGTTCTAATGATTCACGTGTTCGCTTACGTGTCATTTCCACTAGACCCAGCTCTGATACCTGCGTAATTTTGGTTTTAGCATGGTCTTGCTCAAGCATCCGCTCAAACTGAGTCATCACTTCAGTACGATGCTCCTGCTCTTGCATGTCAATAAAGTCGATAATAATAATACCGCCTAAATTGCGCAGTCTCAGCTGACGAGCAATCACCTGTGTCGCTTCCATATTGGTTTTAAACACAGTGTCTTCTAAAGAGCGACCACCCACATAGGAGCCCGTATTGACGTCAATCGTGGTCATGGCCTCGGTCTGGTCAATCATCAAATAACCGCCTGACTTCAGCGCAACACGCGTTTGCAGAGCTTTTTGAATATCTTCTTCTACATTATATAAATCGAAGATTGGACGCTCACCCGGATAGTGAATCAAACGCTCTTTAATATTCGGCACAAATTCTTCAACAAACTCTTTGAGCTTGCCGTGAATTTCACGTGAGTCGACTGAAATTTTAGCGGTTTTTTCGCTTGCAAGATCTCGGATAATCCGCTGCGGTAAAGGTAGCTCTTCAAAAATTAACGATGGCACCGCAATACTGATCTGCTTGCGCTGGATAAACTCCCATAGCTTTGCCAAATAAGCCATATCTTGGGCAATGGCCGCTTCTTCAATACCATCTGCCGCAGTACGAACAATCACAGAACCTGGAAGCTTATGTTCTGCTTGAATTCGCTCAATCATAGAGCGTAAACGGTCACGCTCTGCCTCAGACTCTATTCGTTGCGAAACACCCGTATGGTTTCCATAAGGCATTAAAACCAAATAACGAGAAGGAATGGACAGATCTGTTGAAAGGCGGGCACCCTTCGTTCCCAACATATCTTTCATGACTTGAACAGTAAGAATTTGTCCCGGTTGCAAAAGCTCAAACACATTCGGAATCGGCTGATTACGTGGCCAAACCATATCATTGATATGCAAAAAAGCAGTTCGTGACAGTCCAATATCGACAAAAGCAGCTTGCATACCCGGAAGAACGCGCACCACTTTACCTTTATAAATATTACCCACTAACCCACGTTTTACCGTACGCTCAACAAATAACTCATTGACCGTGCCGTTTTCAATCAACGCGACGCGACATTCCATAGGCGTGACGTTAATTAATAACTCGTCAGACATAACAAACTCAAAACATTATAAAAAATCTTTTGAGACAGTTAATTTAGTGCCTTAACTGCCCGTAATAACTGTACCGTTTCATACAACGGTAAACCCACCACATTGCTATAGCTTCCCTCAATACGTGGAATATAACGTGCTGCAATGCCTTGTATGGCATAGGCTCCCGCCTTGCCAAGGGGTTCATGTGTTGCCCAATATGCTTCCATATCTTCAAGGCTTAAGTGCTGAAATTCGACTTCAGTACGAACTACTATACTTGAAATTTGTGCATTTGTACGAACACAAACACCTGTATAAACATCATGCTTACGTCCCGAAATTTTTTCCCACATTTCAAAAGCATGTTGTTTCGATTCAGGTTTACCCAAAATCTCTTGATCGACTCCTAAGCTGGTATCGGCAGCGATCACGATCGCATCTGGATAACGAACTTGCACAGCCTCAGCTTTGGCACAAGCCAGTCGCTCTACATAATGAGCGACCAATTCGCTTGTTTGTATCGACTCATCAATATCTGGGCTGTAAATATCAAAAACTAGGCCAAGCTGCTCAAGCAACTCACGACGGCGAGGCGAACTTGACGCTAAAATTAAATGCGCCATTTTTTTAGGAAGAAATATAAAATGGGAAAGGTCAAAACACTACTCAACAGGGGTTGCCAATGACGGGCAATCGAAAACTGCGCCCCGATCATAATTTGCGCGATCCATGTCATAAATAAATGCGCGACAACAGCCAAAGCCGTGATCACCCAGATATTTGCAAACGTCATAATCCGACGTTCTCGGGTTAAAAAGCGTGAGACAAAAGTAATCAGCACAAAACTGAGCGCATTTAAACCTAAGGGTGCATCGAGCAATAAATCGGTGAAAATACCCACAGCAAAGGCGAACCAAATTCCACACCATGTCGGCTGACACAGCACCCAAAACAGCATGACCATCATCATAAACAATGGACGCCAGCCAGAGAGCGTATAAGACAGTGGATAGACCATCAACACCGAAGCAATGATCACCGAAAAAATGATCGGAAATAGTGGATCACGCTGTTTGGCAGCACGAAGTTTAGCGATCGGCATGCGGTTGCTCCATCGCTAAAGAATCGGAAAATAACACAACGACATGATGTCCACCCGCTAGCTGTGCGGCAGGTACCACATCTATTTGAGCAAACTCACCTGAATTATGACGACTGATTTTTGAAATCGTACCCACCAAATAACCCGCTGGGAAATGCTCACCAAGACCTGAGCTATACACTTTTTCACCCACTTTAATTTCGGCACTGGTCGGGACATATTCCATTTTCAAATGCCCTAAATCTCCCGTACCCGAAACAATCGCTCGCATACCCGAGCGCTCTAAACGGACTGAAAGTGAATGTTCTTTATCTGAAAGCAACATCACACGGCTACTATGTGGATAGACATTGATAATCTGCCCCATAATGCCTTTGTCATCGAGCACCGTCTGCCCTACTTTTAACTGACTGTTGGCACCACGGTTAATCACAATAATATGACGCAGTGGATCGGCATCGGTTCCAATGACTTCTGCAATCTCCATACGACCATCAATGATTAACGGGGTATCTAACAAACCACGCAAACGGGTATTTTCCGCAGATAGTTCAGATAATTTTTGTAAACGTACCTGTGCCTGTAACAGTTCAGCTTGCATCGCGGTATTTTCACGGCGCAGTTGAGCCTCAGACTTGGTTTGTTGATTCAGCCACTCTCGCGATAACACGGGATAACTTGCTACAGCATAAATTGGATTATAAGCGGCGTACAAGACATCTCTTGCAGGTTGAATCACATGCGGCATGCGCCAGTTAAAAAACAGCACAACCAAACATGTGATCACTGCAATGATAAATGAGCGAAAAGATGGCGGTTGTCTGGAAAACAGATTTGTTTGCACCCGCCGATTCCTTTATTAGCCTACAAATAACATGTCGTGATTTGGATTATCGAAGAACTCCAAAACTTTACCACCACCACGAGTGACACACGTTAAAGGATCTTCTGCAACCACCACAGGTAAGCCCGTTTCTTGCGCAAGAAGTTTGTCGAGGTTACGTAGTAATGCACCACCACCTGTCAACACAATACCGCGCTCAGCGATGTCTGAAGACAGCTCAGGAGGCGTTTGCTCAAGTGCAGATTTCACAGCCGAGACAATACTTTGTAGAGGATCAGAAATCGCTTGCGTGATTTCGTCCGAAGTTACATTAATGGCACGTGGCACACCTTCAGCAAGGTTGCGACCGCGAACTTCAATCTCAAGCGTTTTAGCATCAGGCTCGGGCAAAGCCATACCCACTTCTTTCTTGATAATTTCTGCAGTGGTTTCACCAATCACACAACCATGAGCCTTACGTACGTAGTTAATGATTTGTTCATCAAATACATCACCACCAATACGGAGTGAGTCAGCATAGACACAACCTTGTAATGAAATGATCGCAATTTCAGTTGTACCACCACCGACATCCACCACCATCGAGCCACATGCTTGCTCAACTGGCATACCTGCACCAATTGCAGCGGCCATTGGTTCTTCAATCAAACGAACATCGCGTGCGCCTGCATTAAATACAGCTTCACGAATAGCACGACGCTCAACCAAAGTTGATTTGCAAGGCACACACACCACAACACGCGGTGCAGGTGGGAACAGACGTTTTTCATGTACTTTACCAATAAATTGGTTCAGCATGGTTTCAGTCACTTCAAAATCGGCAATCACACCATCCTTCATTGGACGAATGGCAGAGATATTTGCAGGGGTACGGCCTAGCATTTGCTTTGCATCAAGACCTACTGCGGCAACGATTTTTTGTGAACCACTGTGACGAATTGCCACAACTGTCGGTTCATTTAATATAATGCCTCGTCCTGGTGCATAAATAAGTGTATTTGCTGTACCTAAATCAATGGCTAGATCGGGCGAAAACAAGCCAATTAGTCTTTTTAGAATCACGGAGACGTTCTCGATTAAACTTTATGTGGACGCAAGGTGGCAACTTTAACTAAATGTGATGATTTGAACAAGTCAATCGCTTATTATAACGCACGATATTTTGAAATTTTTTAATACTGACTCAGGTGATGTTATGTCTACATCGGATGCACAGCATTCTGCAGATTTAAATGCACAAACAGTTTCAGCAATCGCCAATCTTGCTCGATTGTCGCTAGATGATACGCAATCTGCTGAATATGCTCAAAGTCTAAATAAAATTTTAGGCATGATGGAAACCTTAAAAGGTATCGACACCGATGGTGTTGAGCCGCTTAAAAGCCCATTTGATCACCCACAACCCTTACGTGAAGATGTGGTTTCAGAAACCAATCATCGTGATGAATATCAAGCCATTGCACCGCAAGTGCAAGACGGTTTGTACCTTGTTCCTCGCGTGATTGAATAATTTCTATTCAGTTAAACCATTATTTTGTAAAAATTAACGTAAAGACATTTCTCATGACAGATTTACATCGCTTATCGATTCGTGAACTCTCTGAGGGTTTAGCTGGGGCTAAATTTTCATCTCGCGAACTGACTGAACATTATTTAAAGCGCATTGCAAAACTAGATACACAAGTTAAATCTTATGTAACCGTGACTGCAGAACAAGCGCTTGCACAAGCCGATGCTGCTGATGCCGCAATTAAAGCAGGCACAGCAACCGCATTGACAGGTGTGCCCATTGCACACAAAGACATTTTTTGTACCCAAGGCATTAAAACCACTGCGGGTTCAAAAATGTTGGATAACTTTATCTCTCCTTACGACGCCACCGTTGTAGCGAAAGGCAAAGCCGCTGGTCTGGTCACTTTGGGTAAAGTGAACATGGACGAGTTCGCCATGGGTTCAACCTCTGAGAACTCATTCTACGGCGCTACAGCAAACCCTTGGAACTTAGGTCATGTACCAGGTGGTTCTTCAGGTGGTTCTGCGGCAGCGGTTGCAGCGGACCTCGCTCCATTTGCGACAGGTACAGACACAGGTGGTTCAATTCGACAACCTGCATCATTCTGTGGCTTAACGGGTCTTAAACCAAGTTATGGTCGTGTGTCGCGCTTCGGGATGATTGCTTATGCATCATCACTGGATCAGGGCGGACCAATGGCACGTTCGGCTGAAGACTGTGCCTACCTCATGAATGTGATGGCAGGTCATGACGCGAAAGACTCAACATCGGTTGAAAAAGACGTTGATGACTATGTGGCGAATCTAAACGGCACAGCGATTCAAGGTCTACGTATTGGTATTCCAAAGCAGTACTTCAATGTCGCTGGTTTAGATGCCGACGTGAAAGCACGTGTTGAAGAATCATTGAAAAAATTGGAAGAGATGGGCGCGATCCTAGTTGAGATTGATCTCAACATGACTGAAGCTTATGTTCCAACCTATTACTTGATTGCACCTGCTGAAGCGTCATCGAACTTGTCTCGTTACGATGGCGTACGCTATGGCTACCGTGCAGAGAACCCAGTTGACTTGATGGACTTATACAAACGTTCACGCTCTGAAGGTTTTGGTGCAGAAGTACAGCGTCGTATCTTGATTGGTACGTATGCGTTGTCTGCGGGTTACTACGATGCCTACTATGTGAAAGCGCAAAAAGTCCGTCGTCTGATTCAACAAGACTTCTTAAAAGCGTTTGAATCGGTGGATGTGATTGCTGCACCTGCTGCACCAACCACGGCTTATAAAATTGGAGCGAACTTGTCCCCAGTTGAAATGTACTTGGGCGACATTTACACCATCGCGGTTAACCTTGCAGGTCTTCCTGCGATTAATGCACCTGTTGGTTTTGACAAAGACAACTTACCTGTGGGCTTACAGCTGATTGGTAACTATTGGTCAGAATCTCAACTGTTGTCTGTGGTACATCAGTACCAACAAGCGACGGATTGGCATACGAAACGTGCGACAATTGCTGAGGAGAATGCATAATGGCTCAAGCTCAAAAGAAACCAAAGTCGTTATTAATTGACGGTTGGGAAGTCGTGATCGGGATCGAGATTCATACTCAGCTTGCAACCCAATCTAAAATCTTCTCAGGTTCATCGACTGAATTTGGTCAAGACCCAAACACCCAAGCTAGCCTCGTTGACTTGGCAATGCCGGGTGTACTGCCTGTACTGAATAAAGAAGTGGTGGATTTAGCCATTCGCTTTGGTTTGGGGATTGATGCTTACATCGACCAAGCGTCTGTGTTTGCACGTAAGAACTACTTCTACCCTGACTCTCCGAAAGGCTACCAAATCAGCCAGATGGATAATCCAATTGTGGGTTTGGGTCATATTGATATTCAACTTGAAGATGGTACGGTAAAGCGCATTGGCGTAACACGTGCCCACCTTGAGGAAGATGCAGGTAAATCAATCCATGACCAGTTTGAAGGAATGTCAGGCATCGACTTAAACCGTGCAGGTACACCTTTACTTGAAATCGTGTCTGAACCTGACATGCGTTCGGTTGAAGAAGCGGTGGCTTATATCAAGTCGATTCACACTTTAGTGCGTTGGTTGGGTATTTCTGACGGTAACATGGCGGAAGGTTCATTCCGTGCAGACTGTAACGTGTCGTTACGTCGTCCGGGTCAACCGTTCGGCACACGTTGCGAGTTAAAAAACCTCAACTCATTCCGTTTCATTGAACAAGCGATCAATGTTGAAATTGAACGCCAAATGGAAATTTTGGAATGGGATGGCACGATTGACCAAGAAACGCGTCTATTCGACCCTGTGAAGATGGAAACACGTTCAATGCGTTCAAAAGAAGAAGCGAACGACTATCGCTACTTCCCAGACCCTGATTTGTTGCCTGTGATTATTTCTGATGCGCAAATTGAAACAGCTCGTGCTGCATTGCCTGAGCTTCCTGCGGCACGTCGTGAGCGTTTCGTCGCGGACTTTGGTGTCACTGAGTACGATGCGCATGTGTTGACGCTGACCCGTGAAATGTCTGACTTTTATGAAGTGGTTGTGGCTGCTGCTGGCGGCGCGGCTCAAGGTAAAGTGTCTGCAAACTGGGTCATGGGCGAGTTCTCTGGTGCTTTAAATAAAGCGGGCTTAGAACTCGCAGACTCTCCTGTTTCGGCTGAAAAACTGGGCGGCATGGTTGCACGTATCGTGGATAACACCATTAGTGGCAAGATTGCGAAGCAAGTATTCGGCTTTATGTGGGATGAAGGTAAAACTGCGGACGAAATTATTGCGGAAAAAGGCTTGAAGCAGGAAACTGATACAGGTGCGATTGAAGCGATTATTAAAGACGTACTTGCTGCCAATGAGAAGATGGTTGAAGAGTTTAAATCTGGTAAAGAGAAAGCTTTCAATGGTCTTGTTGGTCAAGTAATGAAGGCGTCTAAGGGTAAAGCTAACCCTGCTCAAGTCAATGAATTAATGAAGAAATTGATTGGTTGATCTGATCTGTTTTTGAAAAAGAAACCCGTCTTAGGACGGGTTTTCTTTTAACTACGGAGGGGATGATCAGATAGACTAACTCTTACATCTTGCATGTTATGATCATATAAAGCTTTTTTAAAATAAGATAAGTACTGAAATGAAGCAGGCCCAATATAAATATTCTTCCAATAACTCTTTAATTCAATATCATAATTCACGAATGTATATGTAAGTAAGTTATTAATATCGAAGATATTTTTAATCCTGGTATCACTAATATCAGTACAATAAATTACTCTACATTCTTCCTCTTCTTTAAATGCCGCATGCTTAAACAAAAAGCTAACCAAAGACAAAAGGCTTCCTATAGGACTATACATTTTAGAACTTTGATTATTAGTTATAACTTTAATATATTCTTTTAACTCGCGTAACAACCTCTTCACGTTCAACTCGTTATTTTCAATTGTTTTGTTATATTTCTTCCACTCCAGCTCAATACTAGAAGCACTCCACCCATCTGCCGTTAACTCTTTATAGAAACTTAATTTAGACCTCTTTGCCAATTCAAGATAATCTGAGTTAGGATCTAGATAACAGCATCTAAAAATTGGTAATTTATTGAATCTAAAAAATTCTTTACATCTTATTTCCTCTAACTCTGAAAACCTAATAAATTCCTGTATTTGAGCAGCTAGAGATGTATTAACTAACCCAAATAAATCAGTAATTAAAACCAAGCTTACACCAGACCCCTCTTTTTGATTAGTTTTTCCATATAATCTAAACTGATTAAGATGATTATGATTAAATGTATAACTAGTTAAAAAATTAAGACTTTCACTATCAATACTTGGGTTTAAATTTAAATATGTATCTAATAACTTCCCTTCTGTTCGATCATTCATAAATTCTGTCGAATTTATTCTTAATCTTGCTTTAGATTTAAAAAGAAGATCATTGGCAACAGCAATAGAAGTATAATGTGCTACTTTTCTCTCATAAGAAAAATCAGGGCTTAACCCTAATAATCTCAAAATTTGTAGAACCCTCAAAACTAATAAACTTTGAAGAATATCACCTTGCTTTATATCAAAATTAAGAAACTCACTAAATGAGTAACTATATTCTTCTTTCAGAATTTCCAAGCCAATTTTGTGTTTACTTTCATCTAAGAAATCTTCTCGATTAAGAAAATGAAAAAAGAAACTAGATAAAAATTTTGCTAAGTTGTTTCTATCTGGAAAAATAAAATTTTTATGCAAAAGCTTTAAAGCTTTCTCCCTATTTTCTTTATATTGAATAATCGAATAATAGGTAGTAACTAAACGCATAAAAAGGAATATTCATTAAAAATGGAATTTTTCCCATAGCTAAATTCTTTTTTATTTTCTATTAACTCTATTTTTTCTTCAGCACTATAATTTTTACTTTCTATTAGATTCAATAATTTTTGTAGTTCACTCTTTATAAAATTATATTTATGTTCTAAAACTTTTGGATCAACCCAGTCTTTTTCAAATTTAGACTCCAGTGAAAGTATTGCCCATTTCTTCAAAGACAGAATATCATCAATAAACTCAGTATTCATATTTAATAAAATTTATACTTATCTCGAGATAAATTATAACAATAAAATCATATGTATATCAAAATATTATCTTCTATCATCAAACTTGAAGACTTGGGACGGATTCAACTTTCAAAGTCATTTTTTATGCGTGACTTCCACCCCCTCATCCCCCGCCTTCTCCCACTGGGAGAAGGAGCTTTCATTGTAAATTTGATAGCACCATATATTTAATAATGAATGTTCCCTCTCCTTTTTAAGGAGAGGGTTAGGGAGAGGTATTTAAAAATTCAAAACTCTGCTTCGTATAGCTAAAACTACCTATCTAATTCCCAAAAAACTACTACACTAAGCGTATTCTATTAATTAAAAAATCCACTACTTTCAAAAAATCAAAGGACAAAAAATGAAAACTATCATACTTACACTTTCCACTCTTGCCTTCCTTAGCACCACCATCTTTGCAGAAACCAAGCCCAATGTTCCAGCTAAAGATGCTAGCCAAATCTTTAAAGCCGCAGGCTTTTCAAAAACAAAACATGGCTGGGAAGGTAGCTGCGACACAGGTGAAATCACCACATACAAAGACCTCAATGCTGACGGTCTAAAAGACGCAGTCATTTCAGACTACAGCACCATGTGCTATGGCAATACAGGTGTTGGTTACCACATCGTTGCTCAGCAAAAAACGGGAACATGGAAACTCATTTTTGAAAACATGGGCATCCCTACTTTTCTAAAAACCAAAGGAAAAGACGGCTGGCCAGATATTGAAAATGGTGGCCCCGGATTTTGTTTTGCAGTTTACCGCTGGAATGGTCAAAAATATGATGTCAACCGTTATGAATATAACGGCAAAGCCTGCACATTAGACTATTAACATGTGAGCATAGTAAATTTCATATCAGTGAATATATAAACTGATTGATTCAACACGCTTTTACAGACAGTGATAACGCCTCAATTACTTGGAGCTTTTTTATAAAAATGACCTCAGCTATACGACTAAAGAGCACTGAATGACTTAAAAATGACATCTGAACTGTGCTAATTTAGATCAAAATTGAACATAAATATGCACAAACAATAAAGAGGGTTTAAAAATGTCTAAACAAATTTTAATGCTCGTCGGTGACTATGCTGAAGACTATGAAACCATGGTGCCTTTTCAGTTTTTAACAGGTCTCGGTTATACCGTACACGCAGTCTGCCCCGATAAAAACGAGGGCGAAAGCATCGCCACAGCTATTCATGACTTCGAAGGCGAGCAAACCTATAGTGAAAAACGCGGTCATAACTTTGCGATCAACTACAACTTTGAAGCGGTACACACTGCGGACTATGTCGGTTTAGTCATTCCCGGTGGTCGTGCGCCCGAATATTTACGTATGAATGAACGTATCCTTGAAATCGTACGTGAGTTTGATACTGCAGAAAAACCAATTGCAGCGGTTTGTCATGGTGCACAAATTCTTGCAGCAGCCGATGTACTCAAAGGCCGTACTTGTTCAGCCTACCCTGCGTGCGCAGCCGAGGTGAAACTAGCAGGCGGGACTTATGCAGACATTGAAGTGAGTGAAGCTGTAACCGATGGGCACTTGATCACAGCACCTGCTTGGCCTGCACACCCTGCTTGGATGGCGCAGTTTATTCAAGCTTTAGGGGCGACTGTGACGATTTAATCGTCCTTTTGCGAAATAAAACTTTTATCAAAAAATAGAATTTTTGATCTTTTAATTTATTGAAAAGTCTCGATTTATCGAGACTTTTTTATATAATAAAAACATCATAATTTTTGAATAATAAAAATGGAATTCATCAATCCTATAGCAGCTCTTATTGCACTCATTATCGCTATTTTCTCAATTCCTAAAACACTTCATGCAATCAATGAACATAAGCGTAAAAAATTCAAAGATGAGTTAGATTTTTATAAAGAATATTTAGACAATTATTATCAAAAAACTGAATCGGAGCTTTCTTTATTACTGAAAGACAAAGCAGCACAAACGCTCACTCGTTCAACAGTCATTAGTGCAAAATTAGCCGATTACTTTATCTTGTTACACGAACAGAAAAAATTGAATTTCCAAGACGTGACAGATGCTTTTCATTTTGGACATAAATATATTCATGTTGATGAAGAACGCTTAGTTTTCTCACCCAAAATTAATCAAATCAAGTTTAGGAAAAACCTTTATTATTTAATCATCCTTGCGTTACTTGCTTATATCTACGTTCTGTACGGAACAAATGCTGGAGAGAGTTTTCATATTGTAGTAAGGAGTTTAGGTACTATTTTTTCTATTATTTTATGTATTCAGTTTTTGGATAAAATTTTAAACTTAGAAGAAAGTGCTAAATTTTTTGAGATAGTGGATAAGGCTCAAGCTCAAGTAAAGTCAACTACTCAAAATGACGTTTTAATTGGAGACAACTAAGCGATTCAATGCGGTGTTTTTTCCAATTGAACACTCATTCTTAATTCTTATATTTTTAGAAACAGCAGTGCTTTAAGTTCACTTAGAAATAAGAAACTTGAAGCACTGCTAGAAAATACAACTACCTCGTCACACCCAACTTATTCCAAATTTCTGGGGTTAAAAAAGTCGTCACCAATTTATTCAGATCTACATAGCGCAGTACACCTTGCAACTGCCCTTTCACTTCAGGATTCTTTAAAATTTCCTCACCTGTAATCTGCCCAAGTTCCTGAAAACTGTCTCCAACCGCTTGTAAGCCTTCAGCTTGAATCACTGCTTTGGTCTGCGCTGAACATTGCTCCACCAAAATGCGCTGTAAAACCTGTGCGAGGTTTTTATCTAGCTGTGTACGCTGTGCATCGGTGACATTGCTATACACCTTCAGATCTGGATGTGCAGCCAGTGCCGCAAACGTCCACTGTAACACGGTGGTTTTATCTGTTGCTGTCGTTGACTTCACCAAACAATTACTCAGCTGGTCGACTGTGGTACTGGCTGTTGCAACTTGGACTGAACCACACAATGCTGCTGCCATAACAGCATGACGAAAAATAGCAGAAGACCGACCACGTAAAATGCTTAAAACAGGCTGTGACATAAACTCAACTCCAATCAACAATTGCATTCTTTGTATCACAAAGCCCGTCAATCAGCCTGTTATGGAACTGTAAAATTACCGCGTAATTGAAGCAAAAAGATAAAGTCGCTTCATTCAAGTGATATCTATATTCAACTCAGCAGATTCAAACGCATCGAGCTGTGGATGAATGGTCGGGCATGCGTTCCAAAACCAATAGAAGTAACCTTTGGGATCAAGCAGAGTATGCATCTGTATCATAGATTGACCGCTTTCGGCCTTCCAACACGCTAAAGCAGCATTACGGTTATTATGTAAATCGACAAATTCAGGGGCGACTTGCTTTGGCATTTCAGGAATATAAAGCGCGTCGCCATATTCCACCCACAAATCAGCCAAGTAAATTTTTCGATCTTTAGGAAAATAGCGTCCTACTGAAATCACCAACGGTAATTGATTGGGGTCGGTCGAAGCAAATACATGCGGAAAATCATGATGTTCCAAGTCTGTGATGACAAAAGGATATAAGGTTTTCTCGGTCAAATTAGCCTGAGATGAATCGTAAGGAAAAAAGTGACCTGCCATCATGCCATAACGATATTCAATTTGAGATAGCATCTGCTCTTTTGCTACAACTGCAATCGCTTGTCCTGCTTTGACTAAAGTCATACCAAATGCAGCGGCCGTTTCAGGCGTGGCTTTGAGTGGCATAAACTCAAAAGTGTTTCCTGTGAACGCAAGCTGAGTTTGTTCCCCCCAATCGGTTTGGATCGTTTCAATCTCTTCAGGCACAGCATATACATGCCCCATACTCATACTGGCATTGGTCGATGATGCAGAAATGAGTTCAATAGCATCTGACAGATCAGCTAAAAACTCAGGAGTCCCACCATTATTGTAAAAATATGGTTGAGCAGAAATATCAACGTCTATTTCTTGCAAAGTCTGATCTAACAAAGGCGCAGTAAAATAGGTGGCTGGGTTTGTGACATGACTCATGATCTAGTTCCTTTAGTTTAGATGCCCACATGAAGTCCTGTCAAAAACAGCCGAAAATATTACTTCATTTGTTTGAGCATATTTTTAGCACCTGTATGGTTATGGTTTTTGGCTAAGTTCTGTAACACGTACTTTGCCTGCCCTTTAGGGTTAGAAAAACGACTGCTATAACTTGGGATGCTGGTTAAACAACGTGCAACTAATATGCCTGATTCGGTATAAACATTTGAGGCATCTGAACCTGGTAAACGCCCATAGTTATATGCGCGTTGTGCATTATTGCAAGCAGTGACTTGGTTGCGACCACTGTTAATATCACGGCGAGCTGCCACATACAGTTTGGTCTGTTGCTGTTGTGGTGTTTCTACAGCTTTGCTGACCTTAGGTTGTTCTTCGACTTTAGTTTCCTTTTTGCTCTCCACTTCTTTTTTCGGCTCTTCTTTTTTCACCTCTGACTTTGTCTGCGGAGCTTTGATCACCGTTTTCTTCGTTACAGTACTAGGTGGGGTATTTCTTGGTGCTTGTCCGTGTTCAGCCAAGACTTTAGTTTGTAGATTCACCACACGAGTATCATTGGAACTTGGTAGCTTACGTTCAGACAAAGCCTCTACGCTAACTTGCCACTGTTCACCATTTTTAAGCTGACAACGAAAAGTACCCGTTCCCTGTTTTAAACTGTTATAAGTGCGAAGTAACTTTTTCGCCCACGGATCTTTCACTAAGCTAAAACTACTTTTTTGTGTCTGAGTAAAACGTCCACCATGGGCTTGACAATACTGACTGAACATGGTTCGTGGATAGAGCACCTCAATGTCTTTTTCATTTTGTACACCCACTTTGTGATACACATATTCTTTGCTACTTTTGTCAGTATCATTAATTTTTCGTTCTACAATGAGTTCTTGTGGTGATGCAATATTTGTAAACGGTTCTTGTGCTATATTTCCCAGACTAGTACAGCCCTGTAACACACTCCCCAAAACCCCAAATACCCATAAAATTTTATAATTCACTACGACTTTACTCTTAAACACCCGCATAAAAACA
Organism: Acinetobacter halobius; assembly: GCF_044130335.1. Lineage (NCBI taxonomy): Bacteria > Pseudomonadati > Pseudomonadota > Gammaproteobacteria > Moraxellales > Moraxellaceae > Acinetobacter > Acinetobacter halobius. The sequence goes on along the minus strand of NZ_JBIQOD010000018.1, from coordinate 45,380 downwards.
TTAGCGGAAAGATCATAAAATAACAAACTCAAACTACTGTTTTTATTATTTATTTTAGCTTGATGAATACATCAAAATGATGTGTTTTATGATAAATTCAACACCATTTAATCAATTTAGTTTGAACCATACAACACAAGTTATAGACAAAACGATGCTTGAGCACATAAAAAAACCTGCCCTAAAGGCAGGTTTAAAAACAATGGATTTATTCGTCAAGTGTCGACTCAAAAGCTTTCAAACGCTTATAAATCGAAAGTAGCTCAATAATGGTTTTCCATGACATGATGAGATATTGAAATGATTCACGGACTTTATCAAATACATTACCAATTTGATTGATTAAACCAAGAGTCATTTTCCCAGCTGCAATCGCAGGAAATAGCACAACAAGACTATATAAAATGTCCAATTGTTTATACCAAGTTGCCACTAAGTTGAAATAAGCATAGTGAAAATACAAACGGAAATAGTTTTTACGTACCCGACTAAACAGTTCAGTCAATGTCGCGGGTTGAGCACGATCTGCATGATCTTCCCCATAAACCAATTCTTTACGATACGCAGCTTCAACTTTTTGGTTATTAAACTCTAAACCTGGTAGTTTGTTTCCCACCACCATTAACAGAACTGTACCAAAAATAGCCCAAATAATGGCCGCCCACACTAAAGAATGCTTTACTTCACCAACGACAGGTAGCTCTGGTACATGTTTCGATAACTCAAACAAAATTGGAAGAAAAGCCACCAATACCATTACTGCTTTGATCAACTCTACGCCCAAATCTTCCATAATCGTGGCAAAACGCATGGTGTCTTCTTGTACACGTTGTGATGCCCCCTCGATATGACGCAATTTTTCCCAACGCTCTGTGTAATATTCATTCATCGCTGTACGCCACCGGAACACATAGTGACTGGTAAAAAAGGCATTGATAACCGCGAAAGTCACTGCAATCATGGCAATATACAAGAAAGTTAAAGTCCCCATATAGAGTTCTTTGATATTCCCTCCTTTACCCAGCATGCCTTGAATCGTATCCCAAAAAGGACCGTACCAAGCATTGATTGCAACACTCACTTGTACACCAAACCAAATGTTAAACAGAATAAATGCAGAACCCCAGATCGACCATCTTTGCCACTTATTGTCTGAAAAAAAACGCCAGAACGAGGCAAAGAGTGCTGTTGCTATAAAAAACCATAGGTAAAACCAAAGAAAGGAAGACGACCAAAAACGGCTTACACCAATAGGCAGTTCAGCTGTTGCATATCCTTGTGGCCATCCTATAGCACTTCCCCATGTGTTGCCTCCCGTATACCACAGTACGACATTGATCACAGACCACAGTAATACTGAAAGGAAGAACCATTTAGGGTTTGGGAAAAATGACTTAAACATGAACGATGTATATCCCTTTTATTTTTAAGGTATGCAATCCCTGCATACTAATCCTTATTTCTTAATTTAGTACAATCGCATTACAGCAAGTTTGTACACTTTACTTATCCTGATTTGGTTATACGTTATTTTATTTAGATACAAATCTACAAGCCCTCATCTAGATATTTTTATAACCCCGAAGTCAAAACCTATTTAAATCAAATAATATCAATAATTTAAACACAAATATCTGAGCATTCTTTGCACTTAGATGTTTTTTTGTCTGCTGTAGGTTTCTTTGGCCCTAAAGTGAAAGCTATTCTTTAGATTTAAAATTTGTATGCATATAAAAATGCGCCAAGCTTATCTTTCGATTACTTTTTGATTTTATGGATAAAAGATCATTTTTACACACATAAAAATTACTTCATGTTAGTATCGAGACATTAAAAAAAAATTGTTGGGTCTGTTCCATGGAAACACTAGTACTTGAACTGATAAAACCACTAACACTGACAAAAGAAGACTTTCCGCCCATTAACTTTGAAGAAGGCACCATTTTAAAAGTCATCATGAAAACCCCAACGGGTTACCTTGTGACAGCGGATTCACGTTTTAATTTTACGGTTTCTTATGATGATGAAAATCAGATCTGGCAGAAGCTCTAGTTTAAGCCTCTTCTCTTAGAAAAATAAAATTTACTCAAGCAGATAAAAATAAACATTCATCTTTTTTATAGATTTAAAAACTGATTGTTTTTATTAAAATTTGGGTTCTTCATACCCTATCAGCACATGAATAGCGTGCTGATAGTTTTCTACACTTATTGATTTTATGATTATTTTTTCCACCAAATCCAAATTTGCACAGCGATCATAATAATAATTGCAATACCGACAAAATAAGGATGTGGTACTTTCCAAAGCATAAGTCCAGCAGCAAGACTCATACTCAACAAAGAAAGTATTTTCGCTTTTGTCGGTAAGGTTTTATGTTCTTTCCATTGTTGTAAAATAGGACCAATAACCCGATTCTGTACAATCCAACGATGTAAACGCGCCGAACCTTTAGCGGCAAAAATAGTGGCTAAAAAATAAAAATCAAAAGTAGGTAAACCAGGAATAATGATTCCTAATGTGCCTATAGCCAAACAGACCCAAGCAAGCCCAATACACACCCAACGTACCCAAATTGATTTTGCAAGATTTGAATCTGAGTCATCCTTAGGTTTGGATATTGAACTTAACTCGGTATTTTGCATGTCTGCCTCTTACTTCAATTGTTCTAAGTCTGCTAACAATTGACCAAAGCGAGAAAAGCCTTGCATCGCGCCCTCAATGACCTGATCTTGCTGCTCTTGACTGAAGTTGGCATCATCCATAGCCTGCTTAAAACGTTTCCAGACCACAGCGCGCCCCTCTGGATAAGCAGCTAAATTACGCGCAGCAAAGTCAGCGCTAAAACCAAACTGGCTCTGCGCTGCTTTAAATAAAAATGCTGCACCTAAAGTCGAACCTTCAGACACATAGATCCAGCCCAAAGCTTGAGGAAAGCTGACATGATCTGTTGCAATGCTACTGGATTGAGGTGCTAACCCTAGATCTTTTAAGTCCAACAGCGCAGCATCTGAACGACCACGAATATCTAAATCAGGAATAATTTGAACTACATCTGGATGTGCATATAAGTGTTCAACATCTTTCTGGAAATAATACTGAGATAAAGTAAAGCGCGCATAGTTACTTTGGTTTTCAAAGACTTTTGCTTGTGCCATTAACTGTTCCATTCGATCATGTTCTGTCGAAGTTTCCGTTTTTAGACGCTGTGACAGACTTGTTTCTAGCTGCTGGTTCATACTGGTGGTCACGTTTAAATCCTATGGTTCCTGTTTGTACTGATTTCCACGTTTGTTCTTTTCAGAATTTCCCAACAACTCGAATCACGCTTTCGGATCTCTTGAGATTGATGATTTTTCTAAACTGTAAAACTGGACTTATACATATAGACGAACAAAAAGTTCAAAATACGCAAAAATAATTTAACTTTCTTCTCTGTACTGAAAAATCGTCTTTTTTACTTTACGCACTATTGCATTTGGACACATCATAAATGATAATCAATATCATTTAAACCCTTGGGGAAGTATTATGTCTCCTTCCACCTCTTCCAAAGCACAGCAACAGTTAATTGGTGAACTTTATCTTCAGCACCATGACTGGTTAATTCAATGGCTCAGATATCGCATTCGGCATCCCTTTAATGCTGCCGATATTGTGCAAGATACTTTTGTGCGTTTAATCCAAGCCAAACATAAGTTGGCTTCGATCCAAGAACCCAAAGCCTATCTCATCAATATTGCAAAACACGTTTTGATTGATCAGCATCGTAGAAATGTAATTGAAACCAATTACTTAAAAAATCTCTACGATGAAGCTCAATTAGGACAAGAGCTAATTCAAGACAACACTATTGAAGACACCATACAAATTCTGGATTTTCTATCGGTTGCCTTAGGTAAAACCACCGCTAAAGTGCGCCAGTCCTTTATTCTTTATTATATTGAAGGCTATAGCCAAACTGAGATTGCTGAATTAACAGGAAAATCACTACGTAGCATACAAGGCTATTTAGCCGATGGACTCAGTCTCTGTTATGAGCTACGCCATAAAATGCATGCAGAATGCGAAGAATGAAAGACGCTCGGCATATTCGTAAAGAAATTGCCCTTTGGGTGATTCGACTCAACTGTGACAACCCAACTGAGCGTGCACAAGTTCAGCAAGAGTTTCAGGCTTGGCAAAGAAATCATCCGCAATATCTGCCCTATTTTGAAGAATTCCGAGACTTTGATCTTGAAATGCAGAACCTATCACGCCAGCAAAACCTACATGGTGAAACTGTCGAACAAACCTTTCAAGCCATTGAGCATGAACAGCAAAAAGTTATCTCATTGTTTAATCAGGCTGTTTTCTCACTGATGGCCATCAGTTGTCTTGGTTATTTGAGTTTTACTTATATTCCCTTTTCTTATTATTTTGCAGACTATAAAACTGCAACCAGTGAAGTGAAGAATATTGTACTCGATGATGGCTCAATGCTGAGCCTCGCGCCTAAATCAGCGATAAAAGTGGATTACACCACTGGGCAAAGAAGAATCGAATTGATCCAAGGTGATATCTATGTTGATGTCGCTAAGAACCCTGCTCGCCCTTTTATCGTCCATACAAAACAAGCTGACTATCAAGCACTTGGTACACGTTTTATTGTCAACCAATATACCGATACAAGTGCACTGAATATGTTGCATTCACGTGTTCAAGCCCGTGCTAATCTGACTGCTCAGGCTAAGCCTTTAATTGTTTCAGAAGGTCAACGAATACAAGTTGACGCTCATGGCCTTGGAAAAATTGAAGTCTTTGATACACAAATGTTCAAAACTTCATGGCAAATGCAACAAATTCAGGCCAATGAACTGGCTTTACCTGACCTTCTCAATCGCTTAAATGCTTACCATAGTGGCTACATGATTTTTAATGAAAAAGAACTCAGCCAAATTAAAGTGACGGGGATTATTAACCCTCAACAAGACTTGCTTGGAACACTGCAATTGATCCAGTTACAGTACCCTCAGCTTGAGTTTTTTCAAATCGGAAACTATGTGACCTACGTCAAAATGAAAGCCTCTTAATTTAAAATTTGTACTCAAACTTTAAACTTAAACTTTGCTTATCATTGCTATATAACCAGTCTACATTGCTTTTATTTTGGTTATAGTTGTAGGTTAAATTGGGGGTCAGACCATATAGTGTGAATTTGGGCATTTGCAGTACCGCTGTATAATTCTGTTCAAAATCATGACGTCGGGTATCAAAGCCAAAACCATTGACATATTGATCGTACTGTCTCCAACGTAAAGAGCTAAACACAGTCAAGTTAACGCCTTCTGTAATTGGTTTACTCAACCCAAAGCGAACACCTTGTTGTTCATAAGCTGCAAAATACTGTTCCTCGGTATTGTGATCGACATAGTCTAATCCTGAAAACAACGTCCACTGCTGTGGTAGAACTTTCCAAAAGGTCACAAATATCGACTTTTCAATGCCACTCTGTTTTTCATATAAGATATGATCGACATCTTCAATTTCTGCTTCCAGTTTTAAGGCCTTATCCTGTCCGATAAAACGCATCCATTCTGCCCGCATACCATAAGCATTTGACAAAGTATCATTGGCATAGCGCCGATGTTCAAACACTGGTGCAACTAAAATTTGATTACGTGGGTTTTGAAAACTATAGCCTGCATTAAAATTGAGGGTAGCTTCATTATAGTCACTTTGCTTTTGATAACTTTTTCCATAACCCAACGCCTTGAATGCAAATCCATGCTGTCCTACAAGTGACCAGCGTTTACTGATGACTGTTTCATAGTCGAATGCACTTGCATCAATCGGATCTGGAGTACCTTGCTTTAAGTCACGAATAATATATTCACCATTTGCATCTACCCCGACAATGGTGGGTACCAGTGTATAACGCTCGGAAGAATTATTAATATTGGTTGCATGACGTATCCCCAAAGCTACATTGCCTTGCCATGTATCACGTTGATCTAAAGTTTTTAAATATGCGTCGATGCTGTGATTAATATTGTGACTGATTTGATCATTCGCCCCCGCTAAATGCTGTTTCACTTGTTCAAACAACTGTTTGGCTTCTTTATTTTTTTGTTGTTCTGTCCATAATCTTGCCAATTCCAAACGAATCATCATATTTTCAGGCTGCAATTCTAAGGCCTGCTGAAATAGGTGCTCAGCTTGTTGCGCCCGACCTTGTACTCTTGCCAGTGAGGCTTGCGCAAAATAAGCCAAAGACAGGTCATGATCTTTAAAATTTAAATAGCGATTTAAGTAAATCTGAGCAGCCTGCCACTGTTTTTGCATGACTGCAATGTATAAAGCACGTCCAACCTCCTCCACATTTGGCTGAACTTGGACGGCCTCCCCATCAATCACCATCGTCGGTAATGGATGAGAATCTATGTTTTGTTGCTGTTTAAACTGTTGTTCTATTTGTAATTGCTGTTGTTGTAATTCTTGGTTTAAACGCAACTGAGTGTCGTCATCTGCTGCATATATATGTTGTTGACTTAAAAAGAATATGCCAATTAACCATTTTTTTTTCATTACTCACACTCAAAAGATAAAACATAGAAATATGAAAGACCTACCGAAGTAAGTCTTTCACGCCTTTCACTTAGGGAGTATATGAAGTCTGAACACCACCGAAGGCCGTATCTAAATTACGGTCATCAAACTGGGCAATACCCGCTAAAGAACCAGTATTTGTCGCTTGGTTACCAAAGAAGTGACCCGATGCATCACCTGCGATTGAACCATTTGCAGTGGCAGTTCCATAGAAGCTTGCTGAGCTTGCATCAATATCAGCATTCACTTGTAGGCTGCTTACCGTTCCTGTACCTGTTAATTGGCCCGTCAAAGTTGCATTATTGAAGTTTGCTGTAAAGGTATTGGCACCTGTGGCAGTCAAGTTGTTTCCATTGTTAATGCCACTCACGCTATAGGTTGCAGTACCTGCATTCGGTACTGATGCGCCAGTATTGTTGCCAATATAGAAAACTGTACGGGTTGCTGCATCAGCAGCACCTGTATAGTTTCCAGCACTGTCTTTCACCTCTTTGGCCCATTCGCCAAACCAAACATCATTGCTTGCAGCGGGGCTTACATTCTTGAACTTCCAAACACCGAGACCTGTATGTGGAAATGGAATACTGGCCAAATCAATCCCTGCAGCCAACCCATAGATGCCTGTTGCAGGATCATAAGTACCGCCATAATTTGGATTATTAATAAAGCTAACCAGATGATCTTCAAATGATGCTTTTAAGTTCAATAACTGACCTTGGACACCCCCTGCTGCTGTGCCAGAAAGGTTATACGCTGAGCCCAATAACAAATTGGTCGTGTCCGATTGACCATAAACCAAGGCTGCTTGTGCAGAACCCATTACGCCCAATGAAGCAATCATTGCCAGTGTAAGTTGCTTAAATTTCATTTGTTCATTTCCTTTTATTTAGAATTTAAGATCATCAATAATTAAATGATAATCTTAATGATTATTATTTACATATTTGGATTGTATTTATGCTTGATTCAATTCTCTAGATGTAAAGCATAAAAAAGATCGGGCTATGTAAATTGTCAATTAAACTGTACGAATACAGTTTTGTTATTTTCCATACATTCACATGTGAATACATGGACTTGCTACTGAAGGTTCAGCCGATATAGAGTGCCCAACCTTCGGTATTGCTTTGAATATTTCAAAACATTTAGCTTTAGAATATTCATATATTAATCAAGCTAATAACCTTCTATTTCAAGTTAAAACTTATAGCTCAGTGCCAATTTAAAGGCACGACCTGGAGCCGCAACCGCAGAACGGGTTAAAGGATCCAAGTAGTATTGATTGGTTAAGTTGGTACCAATTAGATCCAGACCTAAATGCTCACTGTGTTGGTAGTGTGCATAGGCATCGACGGTTAGCGTATCATCCCATTGCAAAGGTGCGTTAAACCAAGCCACCAATTCAGTTCCAATATAAGGATGGTCATAGCCTTCAAAATAATTCAGACGTGTGCCTAGCTCTAATTTGTTATCCAATAACCGTGTGCCGAGGGTTAGGTTCGCTTGGTATTCTGGTAAGGCCATATTGACCAAATAACCTGTTGGGAAACCATAATTGATACAGGTTTTTGCTACACCCGACATAGTCATGGCGTCTAGACTGGCAAGCAGACCTGAACTTTCATCGCAGACTTCATTTTTTGAGTTATAAACCAAGGATAAATCGGTAAAGTATTTACCATTGTCAAAACGCCCTGAAAACTCATAGCCTTCGACTGTCTGTTTATCAATATTGCTAAATTTCAGTTGGTTATTACGTTCAATTACATCTTCTGTTTTATTATGAAAATATGCCAGTTTGATGTCTGCATGCCCTTTTTGTAAGTTAAACAAATCCTTCATGTTATATACATAAGCCAGTTCAAAATTGTGGGCATGCTCGGGTTTTAGATCATAACCTGACTGTGATGCCGAAAACCCTAAAGTCGTTTCAAACATGCTCGGCATGCGATAGGCTTCAGTATAGTTAATATAAAAACGGTTGTTCGGATTCAATGTAATGGCCGCTGAAACAGCAGGTGCCCAATTTTTATGGTCTTTTTTCTTTTTCACCACAGTTGAGTTAGTCTCTGTGACTTCAGAAGAACTGACATCAGGCTGACCATTGGTATTGAGCGCCAAGTCTTTTTGACTTAAATCGACTGTTCCATTTAAGAATGGATTGTTCTCTGCATGAAACTTGCCATCTGCGTCGGCATACCAGTAATGTACCCCTTTAAATTGATAGGCTTTTCCAATGGCACGTTTGGCGCGGTTGCGTAGCGCAAGATTAACGCCCCCCCAATCATAAGCAAAAGCTCCATTTTGATCCATTTCATCAAACATTTCTTGGGTATAGACATCGACGTTTTCCGTATAAGACAGTTTCTGCCCAATGGTCCGTGTGGTTTCCGATAAACCCGCAATGCTGTCTTTATTGCCATTTAAAAAGTCATCAAAAGAACTATACGAAACCGAGCGGGCGCCTGCCGTTAAGTTCAGCCATGACGTCGCCTGCCAATCAAAATTAAACCAATATTGATTTTCTGAACGATGCCCTGCTCGTGGCAACATACGAAAAGCAGAGGTGCCCTGACTATCGTTGATATATTCATCTTTGGTGGTCAGTTTTTCACGCGTTAAATCCGCTCCAACAGTTAAACTTAAGGCATCCATAAAGTTAAGCTTGTTGCTGAGACTCACGCCCTTATGAGTGGTTTTGGCATCGGTAAATGCGGTGTCAAGAATGGTAAAACCATCACCTGGACTTCTATCTCGAACACCATCTCCATCACGGTCAACATTGGCTTCCCAAACATAGTCTCGTTTTGAAATCCAGTTCACGAAACCACCTGCTGAATAGGTTTGTGATTCTGTATCGGTCTGAAATAAGTTTGCACTGAAATCAAGCCAACGGCTATTTTCAGGGTTAAATCTATATTTTAAACTATAAGCTTTCGTACTTACTTCGCTGACAGGCCACTGTGGAACATTGTCCTGCGTCTGCCACATAATTCGCGAAGGCATAATTTCGCCATAAATGGTGTTGGTATCTCGATAGGTCAGTTGTAGCGCATGATCATCGTTTGGTCGCCAGTTCCCCTTTAACAGCCAAGATTCCATACGATTAGAAGTATTGGTGACTTCATTGCCCGGTTGCCAGACCGTTGCCATATAAGGTACCAGCCCTGTATTGTAATCAATGTTGCTACGGTCGCCCTGCTTAAAAAAGTCACTATTATGCTTTCCTGCAAAGTAGTTGCCACGGTCTCGATAGGCATAAGCTGCAAGCAAATCAAATTGATCTTGTTTGGTCGCCACCGCAATACGCAGTGCCTGATCTTCTAAATGTGTGAGTTTATTGTCACTGCTGGTTTTTGGAGTCACTTGACCCAATGGGTCTTCACCATTATAGCTACCGAGCTTATCCCAACCTTTAGATTCTGCGACATCCCGATAATCTTGCCCATGATAAGAATGCATTTTTTGGGCTTTGGTGGTATTCGTCGCGCCTTCTACTTTAATTTCAGCACCATAGCGCTGTCCTTCACGTACAACATCATCCGCTTCTAAAGTCTTAACCGATACCCCACCCGCAATGCCTGTTTTCACATCACGATCTAAAACTGAACCTTTCACTACTTGAATCGAGCTGAGCAAATTCGGATCAATATAACTTCGACTATTGGCACCGTTGTAGCCACGCCAGACCGTCATCGACTGTTCTGTTCCATCAATCGTGACGGGTACACGTCCCTGCCCTTGCATACCACGGATATTCGGATCTAAAGCCCCACTATTACGAGCATCGCCACTATACACATTCGACATTCCTTTCAGTAAATCTGAAGGCGTCGTCCCTTTAAAACGCTCAATCGCTTCTTTGCCTGCATAGACGGTCGAAATATTTTTATCATAGACATCATCATAGCCTTGCTCATCTCGTTCTTTTTCGCCACTAAAACTGAGGGCTTCGAGCTGTACATGAACAGAGTTTGGGTTTTCCACGTCGAGAGCCTGTGTACTTTGCGACTCAGGCAATGCTTGTGCAATGACCTTATTTTGTGCTGTATCTGACTTTGATGTAGTCGGAGCTTCTTTTAACAAATAACCTGTCGCATTTTTTTGCAAACTAAAAGGCGTATCTTTTAATAAATGCTGGAAAGCTTCATCGGCTGTGTATTTTCCGTTTAAAGCAGGTGCTTGGAACAGATTGGTCTTTTTCGGGTCGAGTAACAAAGTCACATTGGCTTTCTGCGCAACCAAATTCAACGCACTGGTCAAATTACCCTGTGGAATGTGGTAATTCATTTCAGCAACTTGTGGTGCCGCTGAAACAGACTGCATAGCCAATGTCGATGAAATGGCTAGTGATATACAGAGACTTAAATATGTCACCTGCTGTTTAAATTGTTTTGATGAATGCCCCATGCCCCGACCCAAAATAAGTAAATGATAATCATTAACAAAGCAAGCGTATATAAATCCCTTGTTTGTATGTATAGAGACGAGTGGCGGATAAAAAACATGCAAAAAAAATTAATTTAATTTTTCCCAAAAGGAAATAAGCAGAAAAAAATAACGGTTTCTTTCAATCCTCGTAAAAATAAAATAACAAGATTGTGATAGAAAATGAGGTCCTAAGTCTCATGTTCTATATCTGGAAACAGCATGAAATGTAGAATGCAAACGCTCTAGTTTGGGCATTTGTAGTTTTCGTCTTCATTTCACGATGTATAAATAGTCATGTATGGGAAACAAGGCATTTTGATTGGTCAAGTATTCCATCAAAAAAAGAAGCTTTGTCTCAAGCTTCTTAGCATCATGGCGTATCAAATATATGCTGTACAACGCTTCCAGCCCATTCTTAAAAGAAATGTATGGCTATATTTCTCACAAAATATAAGTCCCAAAACATTCGGTTTAACCTGAGATGCGATATTGGAAGGTATTTTTAACATTCGACACACTGGTCGGTTTGCCATCGACGAGACGAGGCTGATATTTAAAAGTGAGAGCAGCCTGAATCGAAGGTCGTACAAACATCGGATGGCAGTCGCCTTGTGCCTTTGGATTTTCTACCCGTCCTTTTTCGTTCACGCTATACACCACCGTACAATCCCCCTCTAGCTTACGATCCAAAGCTTGTTCAGGATAAGCTGGTGCTATTTTTGTAACAGGTTGATAATTTTTAACATCAAATGATTCAGGATGAGTTTGTGCTTTAGGTTCTACTGATTTCTGGGTCTTCGTCTGAGTTGGTATATCCGCTTGAGACTGCGTATCTACTGTTTTCTGAGATTCCGCTGCTGCCGTTTGCTTTTCCGTCACGACTTGCTGTGTCGGTTTAGCCGCTGTAGGTACAATTTTGTTGCTCTGTGACTCTACAAACTTCTTGGTGGTTTTCGGTTGGACTTCAGTAGGTTTCTCAAGCTGTTTTTTGACAGGCTCATGTAAGGGTTTTTCTTCGACTATCGGCTCAGGCTTTTTAGGTTCAGGTTGTTGTTTGATTGGAGGGGGTATTTGCACAAATTGTAATTGAATGGTTTTCGGCTTGGGTTCCGCCAATGTTTCATGCATCTCAACCGTACATAACCATGCAATTAGCGCAATATGCAATCCAGCCGTGACCGACAGAGCTAGGCCTTGATCACGAAACCTAATTTTGGAAACGGTTGCCATCATGATTGTGGTTCCTCTGTCACTAGCCCCAAGTTCGTTACCCCACTTTTTTGCAAGGATGCTATGGCCTGTGCAACCAGTTGATAATCAGCATCCTGATCGGCACGTACATAAAACTGTAAGCTTTTATCTTTTTGAATAATCGGAACGAGCTTTTGTTGCATAGTGGCTAAATCAATGGCCTGATCCGTAACTTTCTCGGTATTCACATCTGATCCAATATTCCAGTAATACTGGCCATTGGCTTGAATAGATAAGGTTACAATACGCTGCTGTTGTGACGCGGGCATGACATTGGCATCCACTTTAGGCAAATCAATTTGAATGCCTTGCGTCAACATTGGTGCAGTGACCATAAAAATTACCAACAACACCAACATGACATCAATATAAGGAACCACATTCATTTCAGCATTGGGTTTTAATTTTTGAGGACGCTTAATCATGGTTCTTGCTCCTTAACGCGAAGTGCGCTCAGTGTGCCCCAACAAACGATAAATACGCGTTTGCAACTCATTGGCAAAACCGTAATAACGACTGGAAAGCTTGTCAGCACGTGCCGAAAAGCGGTTATACGCCACGACCGCAGGAATAGCGGCAAATAAACCAATAGCTGTCGCAATCAGCGCTTCTGCAATCCCTGGTGCAACTGTATTGAGGGTTGCCTGTTCAACGGCAGACAGTCCAATAAACGCATTCATAATGCCCCAGACCGTTCCAAATAAGCCTATATAAGGGCTGACTGAACCGACTGTTGCGAGAAAGGTTAGATTCTGCTGAAGCTTTTCTTCTTCTTCACTGATACTACTGAGTAAACGACGTTCTACCCCATCAATCACATCACTTGTGGTGAGTTGCTCATCTTTGATCAATTGATGGTATTCATCCACCCCATGTTGAAAAATGCTGACAACGCCTTTTTGTTGTTCAGGCTGTTGGTAATCTTGCTGTAAAAGATTGAGATCTTTTTGCTGTCTAAAATTCTTTAAAAAACGGTTCCAAAGCTGCTCTTGTCCACGAAGTAACATGCCGTGACGCACGATTAAATACCAACTTACGACTGAGGATAAAACCAAAATCAACATCACTACTTTTACCAATACACTGGCATGGCTAATCAACATCCAAACTGACATTTGATCCATCGTTGCTTGCATAACGCACTCCAATTTTTTTACTGCATGGTGCAGTACATATATATTTTTAAAATGGGCTGTGATTCTTTAGCAGCCCATGTACTCACTCAGGTACTAAAGTACTAAAGAGTTATTTAGTCCAAATGCAGCGCTTGGGCGATTTTTTCCCAAGGCACATATTTAAAGTTCTGATTGGTTTCAGGCATACGTTTACGTCCGTCTTGCACCACCAACATGCCTCGCTTCCATTTGCCACCAAAATTTAGGGAACTCACATCTAGTCCATCTGTTTCAGACACAGCGTCAATGCCTTTGTCGGTATTGATGCCGATACGAAATGCGCCACGAACCGTGTAAGGTGCAGCAGCATCAAGCACCACAAAGCTGTCATTGCCTTGGCTTGAAACCACCAAATAACTTTGGTTTTTGCCGTGATACAGTCCCATCCCCTCAATGTCATCATGCATCACCTCTCCTACACCTATCACCTGCTGCATAGGAAGCTGAGTTTTTGGGTTGAGATCTTTTACCCACACCGCGACATCTTCTTCACCCAAGAAAATACGCCCTGTGGCATCGTCTACGACACAGCCTTCAGGTTGAGTTTTCACTGAAAAACGTTGTACTTCTTCAGCCCGTAATTTTTGCTGTGCAGCCGTGATGTGGTATTGAACAAAAGTCCCGTTTTTATCGTTGGGAATGGCATAAATTTCCCCTTGAGCGTCGCGGTACATGCAAATGCCATAAATATCATCCAATGTGGTTGCTAACTCGCCAAGCACAGAAACCTTGCCCGTTTTGGGTTGAATCGCAAAGAGATGCAGGCTGTTATGATCTCGGTTCGATGCCACCGCCAAATCGACTGTCTGATTGCCCCATTTAAAACCGTGGCGTACATCGACATTATTCAATCGCCCTACTGGCAAGTACTGCACAGTTTTGCCTTGTAAGTCTGTGACCTGTAAGCCACCTTGTTTGTCTGTCGCTAAAATACGGGACTGACTCGGCTGCGCAGCGTTATGCCAAATCGCAGGATCATCAGCCGCATCCCCTGTACTTGGCACACCCTCCGTCTGCACTTCTGCTGGAATAGTGATGATATTTTGGGCTTTGGTCTGGGTCTGCGTTTCCCATTCCACATCTGTCACTTTCACGGTTTTATCATCTAAAATCAGCAAGGATTTATCAGTTAAATTACCTTGAACACTCAAAGTCTCTGCTTCTTTCGCCGTGTCTAGTTGTAAAGGCGGCTGTGCTTTCCATTGCTTATCTTGCTTTTGATAACGATAAAGCAAAGGTTTTTCTGCATCGAGTACCGCGACATGATCATCTACAATCGCAATTGCAGAAGGTGAACCTTGAATCGAACCAAAGGGTTGCACGAGATCCACCGCCTGACGCACCATGTCTGCTTCAGAATGAGCTGGATATGCCCAAATGCCAACATTCGCTTCATTAATAAACAACTCTGCTGTGGCATCATTCACTTTGCATACACTACTAGCAGGTGGAAAACTGAGACGGCGTACCAACTGTGGTTGAACCAAAGCCTTCTCATGCTGAGCCACCAACCATTGTTCACCAAGCCCCTCTTCACCTACTAAAAAAGCAAAACTCAGCCCTTGAGCATCGGTATATAGGCAAACATCTTCAGACTTAAATGAACGCTTTGGAATAAAACTAGGCTTGTCCCATGCTTTATTTTTTAAGTTCATGCTCATCAGTTGAATTTGCTGTTGTTGCAAATTCGACGCAGCAATCAATAAACGCTCCGAACCAATCCGATAATCAAAACGCCCAAACTGACCTTGAATTTGATGTAGTACATTTTGTTGATCATCTAAAATTTGTAGCCCTTTATTTTTACTGCTCAACAGTGCGGCAACTTCAGGCCATGCACTCAAGGTTAACCATTGCACATCCTCAGTTTTCGCCCCATTCATGTCGACTTCACGTAATTGCAACTTCGCTGCCATAGGCTGATCTATTGGTATTTCAACCGAGCTTAACGACTGGCTATTTTGCGGAGCTTGGGGCACGCTGTGCTGACTGCATGCGCTCAATAACAGCAAGCAACTGCTTAAAGCAGACCATTTAAAAGATGAAAATTTCATAGAGATACTCAAAATTGGGCAAGGAACCTCAGGTCTGCTTCTGTTGAGCAAACCTGAGTACTAAATTTAATTCGACTTAAAAATGGGTATAGGTCAGTGCCAGTTTGTAAGCTGGGCCATACTCTTCATATTGCGCGTTATAAGCCTTCGAACCTGCATAGTTGTAATAATGCTCATCGGTGATGTTTTGTACATCAAACTTGAGCTGTAAGTTTTTAGATAAGTTCACATGACTACTAAAATCAAGGAAGATTTGGTCATCGGTATAAATATCTTTTTCAGGCGTATCAATGTCACCAAGTTCATACAGATAACTCGATTTATAATTTGCTGAAAGTCGTACACCAAAACGTTCATTTTCCCAGCCAAGCATCGCATTCGCCACCACATCCGACTGATTTGGCAAATGAATACGACGACTCAGAAGTTCACCATCTTTCATCGAATCAATATCCGCCTCTGACTTACTAAAGGTGGTATTTAAACCCAACAAGAACCCGTTCCATGGTGCTCCTAAGTGGTCAAATTTTTGTGAATAGGCAAACTCCATTCCATAGAGTTTGGCACTTTGACCATTTTTATAAGTCACAGCTTCATCAAAGTCAGCCCACTGACCTGTCCCTGCAATATTGGTGTTATAGATAAAATTGTCGATATCTTTATAAAAACTATAAAAACTCACCATACTGGCTTTGCCAAAATACTTTTCTACACCCAAATCAAAGTTAGAAGACTCTAAAGGCTTTAACATTGGGTTACCAAACTCAGCTTCATCACCATCTATGTAAACACCTGGCGCACTTTGCGCAAAGTTCGGACGCACGACACTATTGGTCCATGCCGCACGCAGGTAGGTATTGTCCGCCAATTGATAACGCAAATGTAAGCTTGGCAACCAATGATCATAGTCATTTTCATATTTGGTCGCAGTGATCACATCATCATTAAACTCAAAACCACGTGCTTCAAAGTTGGTATTTTCATAACGTAAACCAGCAATCACACGCAATTGATCCAAATCAATCGTATTCATGACATAAGCCGCTTGTATGTCTTCATTTGACTTAAAGTCATTAATGATGGAGCCATCCGCAACCACATAATCAGCAGCGTTTAGCCCATTTATTTTGTCCTGAATGGCATTTTCATTGATGCTTGGACCAAACTGTCCCAGTTCATAGTGACTGTTTGAATTGAAATCTGAACTTGACGTGCTGAGGTCTTTATATTTCCATTCATCGGTATTATTGGTTTTCTCACGTTGACTGATTTTGCCCCCGAACTTCAATGCAGCAGCATAATTCCCCAACATATAGTCTTTTAAAAAGTCTAATTTACCGTTGTATTCTTTATCGGTGGTTTTAGACTTTTCCCACGACACCGAATCTAGCTCATAGTTGGCAGCATCATAAAAATCTTGATCTGCTGTTACAACTGGCTTTTGGGTGCTGCTAAAGCCAAGATTGCTAAACTCAGCTTTATATTTCGCCCCCGAAATACCACCCGGATTTTCCTCCGATGCTTCGCTATAACCGAGTTGACCTTCCACCGTCCAAGTACCGAAACCTTGCTTGCCCCCTAAAACAAAGGACTGAATTTCTTGCGTTTCAACACGGCTTTTTAATGAGCGAGTGACTTCTGCATTTCCACTTTGCCCCGCAGTTTGCGGATCGGCAAATTCAACTGAAACTTCTTGACGCGATTCGGTATCTTTAAATCGGCTATATAACGTTCTTAAATAGTATTCGCCTGTGTCATTGGGGCGGTAATCAAAATTCAGCCCTGCACCAATGCGCTCCCGCTCGATGTCATATTGGCGCATTGCGGTTTCTTCAAGTGCGTCGCCATCCCAAGCCCCACCCGTTTCAACATTGTCCGAGCCAAATTTTCGGTTTTGATAACTCAGTGCCAGCGCTACCCCAAGGTTGTCTTGCCCCTCACCAACACTGAAACGGTTACTGATGGCACCCGATGCTTTAGGGCTATATTTTTCCCGTTTTTCATCATAACCACCTTCAACCGTTCCCGTATAAAACAAACCGTCATGGTCAAAGGCTGATAAACTTTCGACTTGCACCGTACCGCCTAATGAGTTGGCATCCATATCTGGTGTCAGCGTTTTCACCACAGCCAAAGACTGCACCAGCTCTGATGGTAAGACATCCAATGCCACGCCACGGCGATCGCTTTCAGGCGCGGGAACCAAAGTACCATTGATGGTCACTGCATTTAAGTCTGCACCTAAACCACGAACTGAAACAAAACGTCCTTCGCCTTGGTCACGCTCTGTAGATACACCCGGTATCCGTTGCAAAGCTTCTGCGGCATTGTCATCGGGTAATTGTCCAATGCCATCGGCATGTACCACACTGCTGATTTGGTCGGCACGTTTTTGTTCTTTGAGTGCTTTATCCATACTTGCAGCTTGGCCAATGACCTGTACATATTCCACCGTGTTATCTTCGGCATGTAGATGCGTCATGCTCAGCATTGACAGGACCAGTGTGCTGAGCTGAAAACCCGCACGCTTATGTTTCATGAAACGGCTCTGATTATTTTGCATTATGTTCTTCCCCTCAAGCCAAAGTGGCATGGTTTGAACGCACAATAGAAATTGAATGTGAACATGATGTGACAGTGCCTTTTACCACCTGCCCTTTTTATTTGTTTTTGGCCATTTTCAGTAAAAAGTGAGCTAATTTGATCTGTATAGAGAAAATTCTGAGCATACAGAATGATGCATATTCACCACAAAGATAGGGTTTTTCAGCATTTTTATTCTCAAAAAGCAAAAATACACTGATCTATTTTGACTCTAGCCTTTGCCATCAAACTGTCATCTAAATCTGTTTAGCTTGGGCGAAAATAAATCATTTCAAAAAATGCTATGCCTAAATACTTTGCTTACTACCGCTGGCCTTTGTTATGTGTAGCGACTGCCTGTAGCTTATCCCTGTGGTTGTTTATCTTACTTGGACAGAGCAAGTCGTTTGCTGAATGGAACTGGGTCGATATTTTAGGTGAAGGGGGAGCAACTGTTTTTATTGGTATTTGGATTTTCTTTATTATTAAAAGCCGTCCTTTGGGCCGTGTAACTAACTATATCTTTTATGGACTGTGTTTTATTTTTTTCCATATGTGGATGGACAGCTTAGATGAGTTTATTCGCCTACCTAAAGAAATCATGTGGGATGCATGGCTTGAGTCCATTCCTTTTCCAATTGGACTGTGCCTATTTACCATCGGGATTTATTTTTGGCATCAAGAAGAACTGGCGATTTCTAAACACATGCAAAAACGAGAACGTATTTATCGGGATCATCGTTTATTCGATGCACTCACCCCTTTGGCCGATGCTCATTACTTTAAAACACAGCTCAAAGCTGCAATTGAGCAAAACTTGCATGAACCCAGCGACATGTCCGTCATATTGTTAGATATGCATAATTTTAATCAGATTAATCAAACACATGGTTTTGATGAAGGCACATCTATTTTACAGCATGTTTCACAATTGATTAGCTTAAACTTACGACCACAAGACCTGCTCTGCCGCTTCGCAGGAGATCGTTTTATTATGCTGTTACCAGAGACGAAGCTACAACATGCTGAAAAAATAGCAGCTCAACTTGAGCGCATGCTTATGGTCAGTGCTTATTATCAACGTGATCTGTCCGCACACATTCCTTTAAAAGCACTCACGACCTGCTGTTCAGTCGGGCAATACCAAACTGCTCAGCAACTTTTAAGTGCCTTAAATCAGCAATTGCTCCAAGTGAAGCAATACTACTCACCAAAGCGAGTCACCGTATGAGCTTTGAATGCGACTACAGCTACATTCCTGCGCATCATCAATTGTCTATTTTAATTGATTTAGCAGTCAGCCATGAAGTCGAACATCACGTCCTACTCAGTGGTAGCGGTATTTTCTTGGAAGATATCTTTTCAGGGCAAAAGCTGATTAGCCAGCAACAGTTACAACAGGTTTTAACAAATGCAGAGCAGTGTTTTCGCAATCAGGACATCAGTTTTTTATTCGGTCAACGCAGCCTAACCACCCCCTTTAATGACGCCATTAAATCCATGCTGTATGCATCGACCTTTGATGAGGCGCTTAGCCGTTATTTAACATTTTCCGCATCTGTTTCACCGTGGTTATGCCCTCGACTCATGTATAGTCAAAGCCATATTCATATTTATTGGTTAGATGAAAACAAGCTTGAAAATCGCTTTTTAATCGAAAGCGCAATGAGTGCAATACAAGCATTTAGCCGTCAACTGTATCAAACCAAGTTAGCGTGGAAATTCGAATTTAATTTTTCTGAACCGGATTATATTGAACAATATTGGACGCATTTAGGCAGTGCTTTAGAATTTAATCGCCCGATCAACATGATGAGCCTGCCTCGTGACTTGGTCCATGAAAAACTTCCCAATGCCTCTTCGACCTTAGCTGCAATCAGTTATCAACATGCGCTGAAAGAAATGACAGCTCAAAATATTCAACAGAGTTTTTTGCTCAGTTTGCATCAATACTTCATGCAAAATATTCAAAATAATATTCAACTTGAACAAACTGCTGATTATTTTCAAATGAGTTCTGCCACCTTAAAACGTAAACTGAAAAAGCATCAGACCCATTTTCAGGCGCAACTCGATCAAAGTCGTTTGCATACCGCCATCATTTTATATCGTGTGCATGGTTTTAAAACTGAACAGATTTCTCAGTATTTACAAATTAACGATGCCACTAATTTTCGA
Organism: Acinetobacter halobius; assembly: GCF_044130335.1. Taxonomy (NCBI): domain Bacteria; kingdom Pseudomonadati; phylum Pseudomonadota; class Gammaproteobacteria; order Moraxellales; family Moraxellaceae; genus Acinetobacter; species Acinetobacter halobius. Next base: position 25,120 of record NZ_JBIQOD010000018.1, on the reverse strand, counting down.
CGTGCGTTTAAGCGTTGGAGTGGTTTAACGGTACAAGCTGCACAGTCCTAACCACTTATTTTCCCCAAAAAATCACGGATATTGCTGTTGTAACGCCGAAATTAAAAGTCAAAAACTCATCAGCTAATCACTAAAGTCCGCATAGTCACGTTCGCTGTATTTTTCTGTTTGCGTCCAAGGTGTAGCAACATGTTGGCCAATTTTGCGCACGGTAAAGGTTTTGGCATAGCCAGAGGTCGGTTTGAGCAATTCATATTTTTGAACCAGTTGATCCTGTTCATTCCATATAATATTCAACGTTTGCCCAGCACTGCGTATTTGATAATGCGCTAACTTCGGATCACGTTGAATCAATTGTGCTCGCTTTAAAATGTCAGGATGAATCAAACTATATTCACAGCGCCAACAGTTTTTCATCCCTAGCATTTCTTGATCGACATCCTGCAATTGCACCCGCATTTTTTCATCTGGCAAAATATAAAAACGCTGAAACGGACTTTCTACGTTTGCTTGCCCGACTACATCTTTGCGCTGCATCCACTGAATTGCACTGTCAAAACTCGCATGCTCATGGGTGTCTGTTTTGGCAGACACATGAGCGTTGCTATGTGTCTGGGCTTCGTCAGCATGCGTTTGTGTGTTTAAACGTTCAATCCAAATATTTTGCGCATCTCGAATCATTTTCTCACTGTATTTTTGAATGGTCGTGACCCCATTGGAATCCAACCGTTCAATCTGATAATCAATACGATATTCATCGGCCGACCATACCCATGGACTGAGCAAACTGAAAGACAATGCTAAGAACTTCATTTTGAATTTGAACGGCCGTATTAATCTTGTATCCATTAAAATCCAAATGCCTTTTTCAATTGCTCAAATACCCATGTATTTTCTTGTGTGCCTTTGAAGAGATTTGAATTCTTTCCTTCAGCAAACAGCATCACATCTCCGCCGCCATGTGTTTCGCTTTTCGTCAGTTGTACCCCGACTTCTTGTTTATAGTCGTCAGCAAAGGCTTGCTCGTTGCTAATACTGTCACGAATATCTAAACGCTTGCCCGTACCATTTCCAAAAACGAGCGTCGTTCCTGTTGCCCCATTTACATCGCGGTATGGATTATGTACTTGGCCATCAGCCAGCACTTTGCTGTAAGCATTTTGCTCTTTTGCAATATTATAGTCATAGCTCAGCCCCAAAATACCTGGATTAGTCTCCGTCGTTTGGCCCGTTCGTGCGGCATAACCATTAAAGGTCATCACATGGTCATGGTCTGCCGTCACTACTATCAAGGTATTGCTCAAATCCACTTTATCCAGTGCAGTTTGAATTGCATCATTAAATGCCTTGGTTTCCTGCAATGCCCGTTTGGCATTATTGGCATGTAGCGCATGGTCAATACGCCCACCCTCAACCATCAAGAAATAGCCTTGTCCATGACTCTGTGCTTGCAGTGCATCAATCGCTTTACTGGTCATCACCGCCAGACTCGGTTCAGTCTTTATATTGTTCTTGAGTCGATCCAAATCAAAATTTAAATGCGACTGTGTGGAGAATACGCCGAAAATTTTCTGAGTATTGACCGTCTGTGCCAAATCACTTTGGCTTAAAACGGTTTGATAACCCTGCTGTTTAAACTCTGCCAATAAATCACGACCATCCAAGCGCCCTTTGGGGTTGGAGACTGCATCATAAGGCGTCCAGTGATTTAAGCCGCCTCCCAGAAGGACATTAATGCCATCCAATAAGTTTGGATTATAAGCTTTACCTTTTGGAACAGCTTGAAGCGCAATATCGTATTGCGCATCACGATGACAAATATGTGCATAGGTTGCCGCAGGTGTGGCATGGGTGAGTTCGGTCGTCGTCACTACGCCAACCGCTTTTCCCTGCTTTTTTGCCAGTTCTAAAATACTTAACGCAGGCATCCCTGCGACCATACTACGGCCCTGTTCTGGACAACGGTTGATGGCTTTCGCTAAGCTTTTGCCATTCGGCAATTTTCCATCTTCAGGTTCGACCGCAACCGTTCCTGTTGTCATGGCAATCACTTCATTTTTATTTTTCTGCCCAGTCATATAGGCGCCCATAGAGGGAGCGCTATCTGTGGTTTGACCATCCTCAGAATAGGTTTTAATCCGTGCTGCGTGCTTCATGCTGTCCATGGCCAGTATGCCATTTTCCCCCACAGCATAAATACGACTTGCAGTCACTGTGGTTGGTCCCATGCCATCGCCTAAAAAGAATATAACGCTTTTCGTCGGTGTAAGTGTGGTGTCAGCAGCATACAAAGCACTTGAAGAAATCGACGCTGTAAGCAGAAGCATCATGTATGGGATGGTTTTTAAAGTATGTTTCATGTGATATCCTTCTGCTATAAGCCTGTGATCTTACGAATGAGGTGATTGACCTCAATATTTTCAAGGCTACCTGAGAACTGATCGGCTCCCTGACCAATTGCACCTAAAAACACATCTGCACCGCCATGCGTTTCTTTATCTTTATAGCCCGTTTGAATCACAGCTTCTTGTTGGAAATCATCCGCAGCAGTGCCCGTACACCAACCCGTTTCAGCCAAAGGATAGGTGAAACCATATTTTTCACCTTGCGGTGCCTTTGGCCCTTGTACTGGATGACAGACATCAGTGTCTTTTAAGTTCAGTACCAAGTCATCCATACGGTTTTGAGTGGGGCGTTTTTTGCCCGTACCAAAACCGATAATCGGATAAGGTTGACCATGAATATCTTGAGCAAAGCCCGCTTGATCATAGTTTTTTACCAATCCAAGCACACTGGTTTCCTTACCTTCGACGTATTTTCCTGTGCGCTTGGCATAACCATTTAAAACCAAGGTGTGATCATGGTCGGCCGTGATTACAATCAGTGTATTTTTAAGTTCAGGATCACTTTGTTTAAGCTTTTGAATGGTTGCTTCTAAAGCATCATTTAAGGCAATCGTGTCTTGTAAAGCACGTTTGGCATTGGTGTCATGCAGCGCATGATCTATACGCCCGCCCTCCACCATCAGGAAAAAACCTTTTTTATTTTGCGTCAGGATGTCTAAAGCAGACAGCGTCATTTGCTTGAGACTCGGCTCTGCCAAGTTTTTCTTGGTGCGATCCAAGTCGTAATTTAAATGGCTGTGATTAAATAAACCCAATAATTTTTCATTTTTCGCCAGTTGCACTTGGGAGAGTTGGTTTTCATCAAAAACCACGCGGTAGCCTGCCTTTTGCATCTCGGTAATTAGATTGCGCCCATCAGTACGTTCTCCACCTGCATCTTTGGGCAAAAATTGACGCTTACCTCCACCTAAAACAACATCGACTCCATCTTTGAGTTTGAGGTTATAGCGTTGATAATCATCGCCTTTTGAACTCGGGACCAACTGTGATGCAATGTCATTTTCAGCATCACGGTGGCATATATGCGCATAAGTCGATGCAGGCGTGGCATGCGTGATCCGCGTCGTGGTCACAACCCCTGCCCCCCAACCCTTTGCTTTGGCTAATTCGAGTAAAGTCTGTGTGTTTTGCTTATTTTGGTTTTGTGGGTTAGTCGCGCACTGGTTATTTCCTACTGAGTCAGGTTCAACCGCAATTGTCCCTGTCTGCATCGAGATCACCTCGTTTTTCATCTTCACACCGGTCATGTATGCGCCCATCGAAGGTGCGCTGTCCGTGACTTGTGCATCTTCAGAAAAGGTACGAACAAAAGCAGACTCAGGCAGCCGATCAATCGCCAACTGACCATCTTCACCAACAGCATAAATACGTGAAGCGGTAAGCGTGGTAATGCCCATACCATCACCCAAGAAAAAGACCACACGTTTCGGTTGTTGGACTTTTTCTTGTTGGAGCTGTTGCGCTGTATTGGCCTGTTGATTTCGCGTTATCGTCGTACTTTGACAAGCGGTAAGCAATAAAGCGCTGAAACTTATACATGCCACGCTGATTGTTTTTAATTGGAATTTTTCAAGAGAACCGAGCATGGCATCAACCCATCTAAAGATGGCTGAACCATACACCGCAGATATTTAATTAAGATTACAACAGCACACAAACTTTAAATTTTCTTGATACTTAGATATTTTTATCACGTTTCACAATGATTTTTAGTTGGGTATTTTACAAAATCGAGCACTATAAAAAACCTCGGATACGAACATCCGAGGCTTTTTAATTTTTAAACCTATGCTGAGGCAAGTTATTGCGCGGTATAACCGCCATCCATCACCACGGCTTGACCCGTTACACCACCCGCCTTATCACTGGCAAGGAAGATCGCATAATCCGCAATTTCCTCTACACTGAGTAAGCGTTTTTGTGGCACCATCGCCAAAATTACATCTTCTAATGCACTTTGTTCGCTGACATTTCGGGTTTTAGCCAAGTCATGAATTTGACCACGTACCAACGGTGTATCGACATAGCCCGGACACAGCGCATTCACCGTAATACCATCACGCGCACACTCTAAAGCCGCAACTTTGGTCAAACCAATCACACCATGCTTAGCACTGTTATAGCCAGCCTTGCCAGCAAAGCCAATCAGACCGTTAATCGAAGCCATGTTAATCACGCGACCAAACTGCTGCGCTTTCATGATGGGAAATGCGTACTTGATACCAATGAACGACCCCACCAACATGACATTAATCAACTTTTGATAGACTGCGGTTGGAAAGTCCTCAATCACTGCAACATGCTGAAAACCTGCATTATTGATGAGAATATCCAAACGACCATAGGTTTGCTGAGTCAGTTCAATCGCAGCTTTATACGCGTCTTCATCAGTCACATCGCAAGGCGCAGACAAAGCCTCAAAACCTTCATTTTGAAGAGCTGTAACCGTTTCAGCACACTTGTCTGCATTCATATCAGAAATGACAACTTTAGCACCTTCACTGGCAAATTTCTTTGCAATTTCATGTCCAATACCGCTGGCTGAACCAGTAATAAATGCAACTTTATCTTTTAACAGTTGACCCATCATGTACTCCGTTGTCTTCTTTTTTCATTCCAAAGTCTTAAACAATACCAAACCAAGTAAAGGCAGCAATGGCAACAAATACCGCGATGGTTTTAATAATCGTGATGGCAAAAATGTCTTTATACGATTGTTTATGGGTTAAACCTGTGACTGCCAACAAGGTAATCACAGCGCCGTTATGCGGTAAGGTATCCATACCGCCTGATGCCATCGCAACAATACGGTGCATGACTTCGGGTGGAATTCCCATGGCTAGAATCGCAGCATTGTACTGATCGGCCATCGCACTTAGGGCGATACTCATCCCACCAGAAGCTGAACCCGTCACGCCTGCTAAAACTGTCGTGGTGACTGCACCATTGACCAGCGGATTGGTAAAGGTATTACCCAATGCATGACTAATGATCGCAAAGCCCGGTAAGGCCGCAATGATCGCACCAAAACCATATTCAGATGCAGTATTCATCACTGCAAGTAAAGACCCGCCAATACTGGCATTAACGCCATCTTTGAAGCCCGTATAGACACGGCGGAAGTCAAATGAAATGGCTGTGATTATGCCCACAATCAAAGCCAAGCCCACGGCCCAAATGGCAGAGGTTTTCGCAACATCGACCGTGTAGGTTGCAAGTCCAATCGCATTAAAGTCAAAACCGTTTGGATACCATTCTTTAATCGCAGTTGATAAATACTTATTGGTCACGGCAACTAAAATAAGCGGTACAAAAGCTAACCATTGACGCGCGGTAGAACCATTTGATGTGGTATCTAAGTTTTGCTTCAGTTGTTGTTGCTCGGCTTCTGTTAGTTCAATACCTGTGGCATAACCATCGCCATTTCGAGCGGCTACACGACGACGCCATTCCAAATAGCTCAAACCTGTAGCAAGAACAAATACACCACCAATCAAACCAAGAAATGGCGCTGCATAAATGTCTGTACCAAAAAAGGTCGTCGGAATAACGTTTTGAATCTGCGGGGTTCCCGGCAAGGCATCCATGGTAAAGGTAAATGCACCAAGGGCAATGGTTCCTGGAATCAAACGCTTTGGAATGTTGGCTTGTCTAAAGAGTTGATTTGCAAATGGATAAACAGCAAATACCACCACAAAGAGACTGACGCCGCTATAGGTTAAAATCGCCCCTAAAAGTACAACGGTTAACATTGCATTTTTAGAACCAATCAGGTTCACAATGGTTTTGGCAATGGATTCGGCAATTCCTGACATTTCAACCACTTTACCGAAGATGGCACCGAGTAAAAACACCAAGAAATAATCTTTAATGAACCCAACCATTTTGGGCATAAACACGCCTGAATAAAAAGGCAAAACGTTAGCAGGGTTAATCAGTAAAACCGCCAACAAGGCACAAATCGGTGCCATAAGAATTACAGAAAAACCTCTGTAGGCTGTATACATCAGTAGCCCAAGAGACAATAAAATTACACCCAAATCCCACATATTTTTTACTCCATCCTTAAAGAAAATATGTCTTGATGTGCTGTGATATTAATAGCGAATGATGTCAAATGTAGTTGAGTCACAGTACAATCAACCTGTACTGAAAGTACCCTATACGCATCCATAGACTGTCTATTTTCCATCATGACGAGATGTCTATGTGCACTCTGATCTGTGTACTATATTTATTCATCAGAGCATTAATATTTCAGCTTATGGGTCAGACTATAATGCATATAAACCCGCACATTGTTTGAAAATAATCATTGAGTAAGAAGAAAAATTGATTAATATCCATGCCCTAGTAAGACTGATCAAACTAATTGTATCAAGTTAAAGGTAAAATTTCGAAATCACACAAAATAATCAATTTTTATATTTTTCATTGGGTTAAACATATTTTCACAGACTATCACACTGTTCGGCTTATACTGCTTTGACCCATCGAATCAAAACCACATTTACTTTCATCACTTGATCTATTTTGACCTCCTGTTGTATTTTTCATGTAAACCATTGGAGAAAAGCACGTTCACTTTCATTCGACATCGTGTTGCATCATTGCTCAGGGAAGCTCATGACACTCAAACAATTAAAAGCCTTTTTAGTCCTTGCACGTACGCTTAATTATGCCAATGCAGCCAATGAACTGTGTCTGAGCCAATCCGCTCTCAGCTTAAGTATTAAAACGCTAGAAGAAGAACTCGGTGGAAAACTGTTTAAACGCAATACACGTCGGGTAGCAATCACCACCGAAGGTCAGTCCCTGATTCCCTATGCCAAAAAGCTTCTGGCTAACTGGGAAGATATGGAAAAAGATGTCAAACAGCGCTTTAAACTCAACCGTGGCACTTTAAATATTGCCTCAATGCCCTTTGCCACCCATGCGGTACTCCCCGCAGTCATGCATGATTTTTCACAATTACACCCCAACATCAGTTTTTCCATCCATGACATTACCAATGAAAAAATCATTGAAAAAGTTCAAGAAGGCATTTTTGAGATTGGCATTTGTTTTGAACCTAAACCGAATGATCAACTGATTTTCCAGCCCTTATTCAATGAAGACTTTTTGGCTCTGTTACCCAAACACCATGCTTTAGCCAAACAAAAAAGCGTGACATGGCTGGAACTCTGCTCTTACCCTTTTGTGACCTTACAAAACCCCTCGATTATTCGACATGTAATTGAGGAACAGTGTGCGGCGCATCAAGTGGTGTTGGATTTGAAAGTCGAATGCCACCAAATCAGTTCCCTATCTCACTTTGTTGCCTATGGCATGGGCGTCAGTGCGATTCCACGGCATTTTCAGAAATTCATTGATCTTGAAAAAAATGTGTTGGTTGAAATTGGCGACAACCAAACTCAACTGGCGGTGGGCATTATTTATAAAAAAGATTATGAACTGTCCAACATTTCAGCCCAATTTATTGAAACCACACTTTGGCATCATTTTTAAAGCCTCACTTTTATCATTAAAGACAAACCACTATTTTTATTTATTATAAATCAAATACTTATAATGATTTAAATATTTAAGGCATTTTGTATTCTTCGCACCTAGTTCTCTCTTTTTCCTTCTTTAATATTAATGATTAATGAGTTTTTTTTATTACACATTAGAAAGATTCAATTTCTAAAAAAAGCAGTGCAATGCTAAAAAAATAACAAGCAAGGAAGATCAGGAAATAAAGGATGAATAAAGTTGTCGCAAATGCAGCTGAAGCATTGGCTGATGTGGTTGCCAATAATCAAACTATTGCTGTTGGTGGTTTTGGCCTCTGTGGTATTCCGGAAGCATTAATTGATGCCTTAAAAGAAACAGGTGTCACAGGTTTAACCTGTATTTCAAATAATGCAGGTGTGGATGGCTTTGGTTTAGGTAAATTATTAGAAACCAAACAAATTAAAAAAATGATTGCGTCTTATGTTGGGGAAAACAAAGAGTTTGAGCGCCAGTATCTGAATGGTGAACTTGAAGTCGAGCTCACACCACAAGGCACACTCGCAGAAAAACTACGTTCAGGCGGTGCAGGTATTCCTGCATTTTTCACCCAGACAGGTGTAGGCACTCTCATTGCCGAAGGCAAAGAAGTTCGTGACTTTCATGGTCGTCCACATATTTTAGAAATGTCTCTCACTGCGGACATTGCTTTAATCAAAGCCTACAAAGCCGATAAAGCGGGCAATTTGGTGTTCCGTAAAACCGCACGTAACTTTAACCCTGACTGTGCTATGGCAGGCAAATTCACCATTGCTGAAGTCGAACAAGTGGTTGAAATTGGTGAAATTGATCCAGATGACATCCATTTGCCGGGGATCTACATCAACCGTGTGGTGCTGAATGCCACCCCCAAAAAGCAGATCGAACAACTGACCATTAAAGCAGAGGAAGCTTAATCATGGCTTGGACACGTAATGAAATGGCGCAGCGTGCTGCCCTTGAACTCGAAGATGGTTTTTATGTCAACTTAGGTATTGGCTTACCGACTTTAGTGGCCAATTATCTACCCGAAGGGATCAATGTTTTGTTGCAGTCAGAAAATGGCTTGCTCGGTATTGATGAATTTCCAACCCGTGATGCAGTCGATGCAGACTTGATTAATGCAGGAAAACAAACTGTCACCGCACGCAAAGGGGCTGCATTTTTCTCAAGCTCAGAATCCTTTGCCATGATTCGTGGTGGTCATGTCAATATTGCTATTTTAGGTGCAATGGAAGTCTCTGAAACGGGCGACTTGGCAAACTGGATGATTCCGGGTAAAAAAGTCAAAGGCATGGGCGGTGCAATGGACTTGGTCTCTGGTGTACAAAAAGTTGTGGTGCTCATGGAACACTGCGCCAAAGATGGCACGCCAAAAATTGTGCCTCAATGTACCCTACCACTCACGGGTAAAGCTGTCGTTAGCCGTATCATTACTGACTTAGGTGTGATGGATATCACTGCTGAAGGGGTGAAACTGGTTGAACTGGCACGCGATGTGAGCCTAGAACAAATCCAGAAAGCGACTGGCTTAGCACTGATCATTAATGACTTTAAAGCTGCTTAAGTACAAAAACGACATCATTCAAAGCAGCTTCGGCTGCTTTGTTATTGGGATCAATCAAAAAAATCCGTTAGCAAAAGGCTTCTTTATAGCCTTTAAATCAAGCATAAAAACCATCATTACCTTGACCAAGTCTATCTCTCGATATTCTCGAATTTACCGAATGATGACTCCTGCGCACATTTTTTAACTCAAATACCTGATGAAAAACTAATCCGCTCGGCTACTATATTTGCATTCCACATCCAGAGGTTCCCATGTCACAACAAGATTATGAAAATGGTTTAAAAGTTCGCACAGAAGTCATGGGCGAATCTTTTGTTAAACGTGCTCAAGACAATACTGTGCCTTTCACCCAACCTTTGCAGGACTGGATTAATGAACATGCTTGGGGCTCAACATGGCAACGTGAAGGTGTTTTACCACGTAAATATCGCTCGTTAATTACCATTGCATTTTTGACGGCACAAAAGAGTCCAACTGAGCTGAAAGGCCACGTTCGTGGTGCACTAAATAACGGTGCAACAGTTGAAGAAATTCAAGAAGTCCTTCTGCACAGTTTGCCTTATTGCGGCGCACCTGCAACTCAAGAGGCGTTCCGCGCTGCACTGGAAGTGATTCAGGAATATCAAAGCAATTCATAAATAGACTAAATGCCCATACAAAAGCGTTATATTGCAGTCGTATGGTGCAATTCATCTGGTTTGGCTATGCCGTATTTTTTGCTTAGCCAAACCTTTTTCATTAAAAGGCTTTAGTCACACTCATGCCAACGCTAAAGTTTCGACCATCGGCCGGTTCAAAGAAACGACTATTGCTGTCATTCACAATCACTGAACCAACATAGTTACGGTCAAACAGGTTATCGACTCGAGCATAGCTGTTTACTTTCCAGTCACGGTTTACCCATAAGTAGCCGACATTTGCAGCCACAACGGTATAACTTGGTGCCGTATCTGAGTTGATATCATCGACATAAATTTTATCCATATAGCGTGCTTCTAAGCCTGCTTGAAAGCCTTGCTCAGGTTGCCATGCAATACGGGTGAACACTTGTTTTTTGGCAATTCCGGGAATATATGTCCCTTTTTCAATCAAAGGTTTGGTGCTAGTTGCTGCAATATCGGCATCAAAAGTGGCATCCAAATAACTATAGCTTGCACTAAGTTTTAAATCCTGCCAAAGCTGATGTTGCCAAGCCAGCTCAGCGCCTTGTCGTAAGGTTTGTTCTGCATTACGAAATGTATTGCGTCCCGCATTGGCATCATCAGGCACAATGTCATTTTTAGTGACAGTATTGAAAACAGCCAATGTAAACAGACCAAATGCATTTTGAGACTTTAACCCAAGCTCATAGGTATCACTACTTGCAGGTTTTAAATCGAAATTAATTCCCGATGTGGCCAATGTAGGATAAGCCATTTCGGTAAAGGTTGGGGTTTCAAAGCCTTTGCCATAACTGGCATAAGCATAGAGTTCAGGTAAAATTTCCCAACCTAAAGCCACAGACGGCAATAATTTTTGATAATCCGTTGTACCACTGTCATCACCATTCCCTGCTACAATGTAATGGTCTTCCGACTCATAATGCACATTGCTATAGCGTAAGCCTGTATCAAGATGCCACGTGGGTAAGAACTGCCATGAGGCTTGCACATACGGATCTAAATTCCATAAGGTATTATTTTCATTACGACGTAAATCACCTTTCACGCCAAATTTCCCTTGATTATTATAATTGTTATAGCCTTTACGGTCTTCCGTCATTCGGTCTAAAGCCACACCGGCAACCAAAGTTGTATTCGGTAAAAGTGCTTTCCCAGTCCAACGGAAATCTGCGCCATAATAATCTCGGTCAAAATCAATCACACCACCTGCATGGCGAGCATTGGCTTGTGGTCCCTTTGGAATCGACTGATATTGTACGACCTGTCGGTTACCCAAATAGAACATGCTATATAGCTCTTGTTGATCATTCAGCGGCTTCGTCCACGTCAGCCCAGTTTGGGTTTGCTCGATTTCTTTACGCACATCATAAGTATTGGTACGGTCATTCACTTGTTTCGGATTGGCTTTCCACTGCTCACGACTGAGACCTTGTGGATCGTCGGCATCAATATCAACACGGTTCATCACCCAGTTGATTTTACTGCCATCTTCTAAGTTCCACGTCAGTTTGGCATTATTCAATACTTTTTGTGCTGCACTATGGTCTCGAAAACCATCGGTATCAAAATAAGAAGAACTAATCACATAAGCTGGTTGATTGGCCTGTTCGGAACCCCCTTGTAATTGGATATTGGCTTGTTGCTTATGGTGGCTGCCTGCATTGAGTCCCACTTGAATTGAGTCTTTCCCTTGTCCTTCTTTGCTCTCAGCTAAGATGGTTCCCCCTGATGAGTTGCCATATAAAGATGAAAATGGCCCTGTCAGTACTTCGATGTGATCTAAACTATTGAGGTCAATATTGGAACTTTGCCCTTGGCCATCAGGCATGGTCGCAGGAATACCATCGACATACATCCGAATGCCACGCACGCCAAAAGTCGAACGAGCGCCAAAGCCACGCATCGAAATCTGTAAGTCTTGCGCATAGTTTTCACGGTTATTAATTTGTAAGCCTGCAACCCCTTGTAGGACTTCGGATAAGTTTACATTGGCATTGTTTTGTACTGTAGCCGCTTGGACTTTTTGAATAGATGCGGAAGTCGATAACAACTCACTATCGGTATGTACCGCTTGGACAGTGATAACAGGAAGTTGATATTCTGTCGTTTCTGCATAAGCATGCATCGTTTGTAAAATAACCGCAGTCAATAAGGCTTGTTTAAAAGGCGTATGCATCAAATAAGTTAATCGCACAATATTTCCTTGCTTGTTATTAGCATAAAAATGGGAAGCCTATCATCTCGACAGGCTTCCCATACAATAAAACGTTTTAATCGGCTAAGCTATACGCAACCACATAATCACCATGATCAGGCGACTGACGTGCCCCACCTGCGGAAATGACCACATATTGTTTGCCTGTTTTTGGAGAAATGTAGCTCATCGGTGTACCTTGGCTACCCACAGGTAAACGCGCTTTCCATAACTCTTCACCATTCGATGAATTGAAAGCACGTAAATAGAAGTCTTGTGTTGCAGCAAAGAACACTAAACCACCTTGCGTCGCCATTGGGCCACCAATCGTTGGCATACCTATGGGCGCTTCTAAGCCCATTTTAATGCCCATTGGGCCAGTATCTTCAACCGTACCTAAAGGCACCTGCCAAGCCACTTGACGGGTTTTCATATCAATCGCCGTCATGGTTCCGAAAGGTGGTTTTTGGCATGGAATACCCAATACTGACATAAAGCGGTTTTTATTCACTTTATACGGTGTACCTTTCATTGGCACTGCGCCCATACCTGTGTTGACCTTCTCTCCGCCACTGGCTTCAAGTTTTAAATCTTCAGGTGTTTGTTTAATCAGCTGAATCCACAGACCTAAGCGCATGTCGTTGACAAACATATAACGGTGCGTCGGGTCAAATGCGATACTGCCCCAGTTCATCCCACCCAGCGAACCCGGAAAACTTAAAGATACATCAGAACCTGGTGCTGTAAAGAGACCGTCATAGCGCATTGATTTAAAGTTGATACGACACATCAACTGGTCAAATGGCGTTGCGCCCCACATGTCCGATTCAGTCAAAGTTTGATTGCCAATCTGTGGCATTTCAACTGAACGTGGCTGAGTTGCACTGTATTGCTCATCAGGGATATCTGCAGCTTTTACAGGTTGCTCAACCACTTTGGTTAAAGGCTTGCCTGTCACACGGTCAAGTACAAAGAACTGACCCGACTTGGTGCCAATGACAACAGCAGCTTTGGTTTGCCCATTTTGCATTGGAAAGTCGACCAAGCTTGGCTGCATGGGTAAATCGAAGTCCCAAAGGTCGTTGTGAACGGTTTGATAAACCCACTTCTCTTGACCTGTGGTTGCATCTAAAGCCAAAACGGAAGAATTGTACTTATGATCTACAGGTTGACGGTTTCCGCCCCAAACATCGACCGATGAACTCCCCATCGGTAAGAACACCGTGTTCATTTGCGGGTCGTAGGACATTGCCGCCCAAGAGTTAGCCGAACTACGTTTATAGATTTCACCCGGTTTGAGAACATAGTTTGGATTTGGGTTACGTGGATCAAAAGCCCAACGCAACTGTCCAGTAATCACGTCATAGGCACGAATCACACCACCCGGCATATCGGCTGCAAAGTTGTCAGCAATACGACTCCCGACAATGATGCTGGTGCCTGCAATGGTTGGCGCTGAGGTCACTTCAAAACGAGGCGCTTGCGTACCCGCACCTAGACCTTCCAGTAAGTTCACCGTTCCATCGACACCAAAGTCTTTACAGCGTTCGCCTGTATCGGCATTGACTGCGATTAAACGACCATCAGGTGTATTGGTATAAACACGACGTGGACATGCGGTATTATTTGCCACCGCTGTAACTGCACTTGCACCTGCTAAAGTCGGTTGTACCAAGGCTTGAGTCGAGTCAAAGTAACCTACACCACGGCAACGCTCCCAAGCATCCGCTTTAGAGTTCACTTCAGCCTTCCAGATTTGTTTACCTGTGTCTGCATCTAAAGCAATAATGTTGTTATGCGGTGTACATAAAAAGACTTTATCACCGACCTGCAAAGGCGTGAGCTGGTCTTCTGCGCCATTACCCGTACCTGTAGTCATATCGCCTGTTTGAAAGCGCCATGCTTCTTTTAACTTAGACACATTATTACGGTTGATCTGATCCAACGCAGCAAAACGACTTCCACCAGCATCATTACCATAGTGCGACCAATTCACTTGTTGAGTTTGAGCTGTTACAGGCACTAGAGGTAGCTCTTCACCACTGGCTTTTACCGTTGGATGTGGAATAAACATGCCATATAAACCACCCAGCATACCTAACACCGTCAAACCACCTAAGGCATAAGCAGGTGCTGAAGGCGCAATTTGAAATTGGTACTTACGAATAGCAGGTAAAGTAAAACACAGTGCGGCAAATAAACCCGCAGGAAACATTAACCGTGAATGGAGTGCCCAAAAATCCCAACCTGCATCAAACAGTGCCCAGACCACGGTTCCAAGAAAAACCAATGCAAAGATCCAAACACCCAATGCTTTTTTTCTAAAAATAAAGATTGCGGAAATGGTGGTCAATAAGCCTGCAATCAGGAAGTACCATGAACCCCCTAGACTAATCAGTTTTCCACCACCGATTAAATAAAATAAGCCAGTCAGCAATAAAGCCAAGCCTAATATAAAGCACCATATTTTAAATATGGGTTGAGATTGCGCTTCGGACATACGTTTTACTCCAAATGCTGTGTTTTAAATGACCACTCCCACTTTGTTCTGAGCATCATTCACACCACATCCAAACTTTTGAGCATCCACAATTAGTTTGCTTCAGCAACGAAAAAAAAGAGTATTTAAATTCAGCAATCACATCGCTGATATTTTAAACACTCTCCCACTTCAAATACGATTAAAAATTTACCTTAACGCTAAGACCCGCCACCCATGCATCATCCACTTCTTTCACCCCAGAAGGTTGATAGATATATTGCAAGTTGGGTCTAAGCATCACCGCAGAAGACCATTGGTAGGTATAGTTCAACTCAACATTGAGTTCGTCATGTTGAATTGGGACATAATCGCTGGCGAGCGCGTCATAACTGTAATAACCACGACTTTCATTGGTGGCGATTTGCTTGTCCGTCACACGGTCATTCACCACATAGTTGGCCAAACCAAAGCCAATCGAATCATTAGGGCGACTGTCAAAAGGGCCTTTATACCAAAGTGCCAACTGCTGCGTACTTTCTACAGCGGTCGTATCTCGGTCATTGATGACCCCATTGAAACTGATATATAAACCACGTTTAGGATCAGCCCCGTGTTGGGTTAGTTGTTGTTGAGCATTTAACCAGAAACTATATTTGCCATCGTGGATTTCTCCTGATGTACCCACATCTTTAGCTTCTGCTGTGGAATACAGTGCACCGAGTTTATATTCGCCTGGTAAACCATTAAATGTGGCAAGTTTTGGTTTCCATGCCAGTTCAACTGGAATGGTGGCCCCTTCGACATTGTCCATATCGAGGTTAAAACCATCACTGTCTGAGTCTGTTTTGACATTGTCAGGATTAACTTCATAGACCCCAACACCAAGTGACCAGTCTGGTGCAAATTGGTATTTAACATTGGTGCCCCATAAGCTGACAGGCCAGTTATACCAAATCGAACCGATAGATTTGCCTAACTGTCCACCACACAAAAGTAAGTTCTGAAACTCACATTGCGAGCTGTTAAAGTCATCGGACATGCCCATACGACCAATCTTAAATTGGACACGATTCTCATCAAAACCTGTTTTAATCCATGCTTGGGTTAAGCGCCAGATCTTGCCACGCCCATAAATTTCTTGAGTATTCCCCAAAGTACTGGCACGTGGATCTTTAATTCGCGCTAAAGTTAATGAATTACCATCACGTTTGGTAATCATTAAGCCTGCTGTGGTATTTTCCCAACCTGCAATTTTGTTTAAATCAAAATTGGCACCTAAGGTCAACTGTGCAGCATTGTCAAAACTTCGGTCATCGTTATAACCACCAGCCAAATTGGTCGCTGCTTGGCTCATAATCGAAGCTGTAAATTTATAACCTTGATCTTCCAGTTGCTTCCGTTCACCGTTCCAATCGCCGAATAACCATTGACGGTCTGCCGAGTAAAATTCATTGGCTGACGCCAATTGGCAAGTTAAAAGCGCCAAAGATAATGTGCCTAGTTTTAAGAGTTGTTGCATACCAAACATCCTTTTTTGTGAGGAAAGCTCAACCGAGCTTTCCATGCGGTTTTTATTATTTAATGCGAACAGCTGGACTCAATTCAGAGGTCGCACCCAAGTGGTCTGTGACATTGGCGGTGACATTAGCCACACCACTTGCCACTTTCCATGTTGCTTGACCTTGACCTTGTGCATCGGTTGTCACCACTTGAGTACCTAAATACTGCTCTGCTTCTTGACTCTTCGCTTGACGATTAGCAAAGAATTCAACTTGGTAACGTTGATTTGGTTGTGCTTGTACTTCAGCCATAACCTGACCTTTGCTATAACTCAAACGTGGCGCTTGGATATTTTGGTTGGGTATCGCATTACAGCCCTGTTCATTTGGCTGTGTACAGGTTTTTTGCAGTTTCGCTGCTTCAATGACTACGCCACCCCCACGAGAACCGACAAAGCCAGCATGTTCTAAGGCCGGCACAGCAAACACAATGGCACCTAAACGTTGATTGGGTACACACGAACCACCCGCCTCACAGCGCTTAATATCTTTGCCATTGTCCCAAATTAAGTTTTTGGTCAAGGTTGTGCGGGCATTGGCATCTTTTTCTGAACGAATGGCTATCCCTAAACGGTTAGCATGAACTTTATTGCTGTCAAAAATGTTGCCATCACCTGTGAGGTTAAAGCCAATTGAGTTGTTGGTCAGTTCGTTATAGGCGATATAATTACGCTTACCCCAGTTGATTTGTAAACCATCAGAGTAATTTTCAAATTTGTTACCGACCACCGCATTGTCATTACCCCACAGGATTTCAATCCCTTGTGACGGTTCTGGATTGGCTTTGGTTGAAGTAAATAGGTTATTAGCGACAAGGTTAAATGCCGCACCACGCGTCAGCTCTAAACCATCGCCATTATCTACAAACAAATTATTTAAAACTTTGTTGTTATTGGTGGTGGTCGAGGTTGGATTGCCCTTACCATCATCACCCGTTAACATCACGCCTGAACCACCGTAGTTATTACTGATACGGTTATGTTGAATCAAGTTATTGCTTGAACGGTTCACCAAAACGCCAATACAGAAACGGTGAATATCGAGACCTCTTAAGGTCACACCATTCACATCTTGCAGAACCAGACCCGGTAAAGTCATGGTACGGACATTGGTGCCATACTGTTCAGGGTTTGCCCCTGGGCAGGCTTTCGCACCTTCACCTTTAATATAGTTTGAACCATCAATCGCAATAAACTCGCCTGTTTTGTCCCATTGCATCCCGATGATCTTCACTGAAGACTTAATTGGCGGTAAAGGCTGATTTAGTTTAATGGTATAAGGTGCTTTGCCCACAGCTTGGATGTGGATTTCATTTTCTTGCGCCGTATTGGCATTCGATTGTTCAATTGCCCAACGCAGTGAACCTTTTGCACTATCATCCTGATAGCGATCCACAATATAAGTTTCTGCACTGGCCAAACCTGATGTCGCTAAACTCAAAACCAATGTGGTCAAACGTAAAGTTGATGGTTTCATATTTTAAATCCTTTTCTATCCTTGAACATGAATAACGCAGTGCATTAAGGGGTTGGTTGTACAGTTTTCAGCAACTGTTTGAGTTGAGTCACATCAATTTGACCCGGTGCAGAAGCTTCACCAATCATGCCAAAACTTAGGCTGCCACCCATGTTGGCAGTCGCCACACGTGAAATGGTGCCCAACTGTCCCATCGACATGGTCAATAGTGGTTTTTGACTTTTTTGGCTGACAGCCAAGGTGGCATTCATGAGGGTAAAGACATCTTGTTTTGACTTTGGCATTACCGCAATTTTCAAAATGTCGGCACCCATCTGATCTTGTTTTAGCAGACGGTTTTCAATGTCTTGTTGCTCAGGTGTTTTTGCAAAATCGTGATTTGACATGATCACCAATACGTTCTTGTCATGCGCCAATTTGGTTAATTTCGCCACACTGCCTGCATCACGGAACATTTCAATATCCAGCAATTGCATAAATGGCTTTTTCAGGTATTCACGATAAATTTTTTCATAGTCTTGGTCAGACACTGTCATTTTTCCGCCTTCGTTATGAGTACGAATGGTGGCAATTAATGGTTTGTCTTTTAAAATTTGATTCAGCTGCTGGCCCAGTGCCATCACTTTTTTAGTGTCGGCAGAAAATTCCAATAAGTCGATACGAAACTCAGCCACATCTGCGTTTGGATTACTGGCAATCACTTTTGCTTGGGCAATCGCTTGTTCAGCCGTTTTTGCGGTAATCGGCACAATGGTTTTGACAGGTAAGTCACCAATATTGAGGTTTTTCACCACATAGTGTTGTACGCTTGATTGAGCTACTTCCGCTGCAAATGCTGGCATTGCTGCTAAAACAGCACTGCTTAAACAAAGTTGCATCGCAATTTTTTTGATTTTCATCATTACATTTCCTTGTATTTACAAACTATTGCCTGACTTCTGTCATCAATGGCAAATATACGTGGGATGAACGCAATGGGTCATACCATCACCACGTATAAACTTTTATCTTTAGAATTAGTTCAAGATGTCTCGCACTAAATCTTGGAAAATTTAGATATCCAAAAAGACCGTTTCGTCTTCTCCTTGAATACGAATATCAAAGCGATACACCACTTCACCATCACGCTGTTCACGTTTTGCAATAAGTGTCTGACGACGAGGTGCCCACTCAATGCCTTTCAGCACAGGATCTTGTGCATTGGCTTCCGCTTCATCTTCAAAATAGACACGGGTGTTTAAGCCAATGTTGATACCGCGTGCAAAAATAATCAGTGCAATATGCGGGGCTTGAGTTGTGCCTTTACGTCCCGGAACAGCACCCGGTTTAATGGTATTGAAACTCCAAAAACCAGTTTCAAAGTCTGCCCCTGTACGTCCCCAACCGAGGAAGTTTGGATCGACCGCTTTGCCCTGAATATCCGCCGCACTTGGATACACGCCGTTGGCATCTGCCTGCCAAATTTCAATCAATACATCGCGTAACGGCAAACCTAGACCGTCGAATACTTGACCCTCTAAGCGAATACGTTCACCTAAGGTTTTTTCTTGAACCAACTGATTGTTAAAGTTGTTTTCAAAGACTTCAATGTTGGCTTGTTGGGGCAACAAACCAATGTGTACGTATGGCCCACCTGTTTGAGATGGCGTTTCATGCAATTCTTGAAAGTTCCAATGGTTCATGTTGCTCTCCCTGAATTAAGTCAAATCATTTTCGAAATATGTCGCACGACGACCACGTAAAGTGATGTCAAAGCGGTAACAACGGCTGTCTGCTTCAATGAAGTTGCTCTTATCCTCAAGAGCAATCAGCGCGCGACGTTGTTCTTCCGAAGGAATGGTTTTAATAATCGGACACGAATCAATCAGCGTATCGCCTTCAAAATAGAACTGAGAAATAAGACGCTGCGCCCAACCATCGGCAAGCAAAGAGAAATGGATATGAGCAGGACGCCATTCATTAATACGGTTACGCCAAGGATAAGGACCCGGCTTAATGGTACGGAACACAAAATAGCCATTGGCATCCGTCATCATGCGGCCACAGCCGCCAAAGTTCGGGTCCATTGCACCAATAAACTGATCATTTGGATGACGATAACGACCAGAAGCGTTGGCTTGCCACACTTCAAGCAAGGCATTTTTAACTGGACGCCCAAACTGATCACGGACATAACCATGCACAATAATGCGCTCACCAATCGGCAAACCTTCTTTGGCATAGTTCAAAATCAAATCGTTATCTTTAGGCCCAAACTGCTCCGCACTAAACTGTGGTGAAGTCACTTCAGTTAATGTTTCTGCAATCGAAATCAACGCATTTTTGGGCGAGCGTAATACACTGGTTTTATAGCCGGGTGCGTATGCTGGCGGGTGATCTTCGGTATTGCGTTGTGCATAAGCACCTAAAATAAGTTGCGACATGTGACGTCCCTCTTAATCTTGTTCCATTACTCTTGATTCGTTTGTTCTTGGCTAAGCTGCTGTTCGCTCAGCTTTTGCGGGGCAATGCCCAAATCTGCAAAAACTTCTTCTGCCATGTGCATGGCTGCATTGGCTGCGGGCAAACCGGCATACAGTGAACAGTGCAAAATCAACTCTTTTAAGTCGTCCTTGGTCACACCATTGTTAAAACAAGCACGTAAATGCATACGCAGTTCGTCTTCACGGCCCAGTGCCAATAACACCGCAATGGTGACTAAGCTACGGGTGTGGCGCGGCATGCCTGGTCTAGACCAGACTTCGCCCCACGCAAAACGACTGATAAAGTTTTGAAAGTCAGCATTGAAATCATTTAAGTTCTCAAGTGAACGACCGACATGCTTTTCACCCAGCACTTCAGTGCGTACCGTGATTCCTTGTTCATAACGTTGTTCATCATTCATGGGAGAAACCTCAATTAGGTCGCATCGGTATGTGCGACCAGTGATTTAACAAAAATAGCGACTGCTGCTGCTGTTGCTGGAATTAACAGCAGACTTAAAATGGCAGTAAACGACCAGTCATTGCCCAGTAGAACTGCGCCAATCCATGCACCAAATACCGCACCGAAGCGCCCAATCCCAGACATCCATGCCACACCTGTTGCACGGCATTGGGTTGGGTAAAAACGAGCACTCAGCGCTGGCATTGCCGACTGTGCACCATTAATTGCGACACCTGCGCAAAGCACTAAAATGGCAAGTAGGGTTGGATTTGCTAAGCTCTGACCAACGGCAAAAGCAAAGATCCCCGCGACAAAGTAGAAGCCTGCAATAATGCGGTTCGGGTTGAAACGGTCCATTGCCCAGCCAATAAATAAAGCACTGAGTACACCGCCAAACTGGAATAAACCACCAATAAATGCAGCGCGTTCCATGGTTGCGCCAGTTTCACGCATTAAGGTTGGTAACCAACTGGTGAGTAGATAAATCATCACCAAACCCATGAAATAGGTCAGCCACAATAAAACCGTGCCTTTGACATATTTCTGAGAGAACAGCATGCCAAACACACCTTTCTTCTCGGCACCTTCGGTTTTTTCTTCAGGTACATGAAACTCAGTGACACTCTGTACTTGCGTCGGTGCAATACGCGTCAAAATTTTACGAACTTTTTCGGGGTCACGACCTTTCACAATCAAGAAACGATAGGATTCTGGCAGGAAGAAAATCACCAAGATCATCAAGATCAGTGGTGACCAACCGCCCAGTAAAAATAAGCTGTGCCAACCAAAGGTTGGGATCAACCAACTGCTGATGAAACCACCTGTCGCCATACCCAAGTTGTAACCACAGAACATGCAGGTCACGAGTAACGAGCGTGAACGCTGCGGGCAATATTCAGAAAATAGCGTGGTTGCATTCGGCATTGCGGCACCCAAACCAATACCCGTTAAAAAGCGCAAGACCACCAAGGTATTTAAGTCAGCTGCATAGGCTGATGCCAAAGTAAAGCCACCAAAAATCAGCATCGAAACACTTAAAACAATCTTTCGCCCAAAGCGGTCAGCGGTTGGACCAGACACCAAAGCACCAATAATCATGCCACCTAAAGCTGCACTCATGACTGGACCTAGTTGCGAGCGGTCTATTCCCCAGTCTTGTGCCAAGGCTGGAGCAATAAAACCCATTGCCGCAGTATCAATACCGTCAACAAAAACAATGAGAAAACATACAATTGCGATCAACCACTGATATTTGCTAATCGGTGCATCATTAATCAGTGCTTGTGCGTCTATACTCGTTTTTTGAGTAGCGTATTCCTGAGACGCCATACCTGCCTCCTTGGGCTGAAAGTCCTTTTAAAAATCCTTAAATTATTGAATCGATCCAATAAACTGAGTCAGGGTTTGGTTAAACAGCTCAGGTTGTTCAATATTGGAAAGATGCGATGCGTCAATCACCGCGAGTTCACTCTTTTGAATTTGTTGTTGCATAAAAACGCCATCTGCCACTGTCGTGACTGGGTCAAATGCACCCGCAATCACTAAAGTTGGAATCTGAATCTGCTGAATTTCTGTGCTCAAATCAGCCTTAGCCAATGCTCGGCAAGATTCTGCATAACCCAATGCTGGCGTAGTCGCTAAAGACTGAATGGTACGCTGAGCCAAAGCATCGTGTTGATAATCAAACTGCTCGCTGAACCAACGTGTATGCGTGGTCGCGACCAAATCTGCTAAGCCATTGGCTGTCACAGCATCTGCACGAGCATTCCAACCTTCTTCAGTCCAAATTTTGGCTGCTGAGTTCGCCACAGTGATACTATGAAAACGATCTGCATGGTGAATACCGAGCCACAAAGCTGTCATACCGCCCATTGAAATCCCGCAAAAATGCGCTTTTTCAATGTTTAAACCATCAAGAATATCAATCACATCTTCTGCAAGGTTTTGTACAGTGCTCTGTTCAATCACATCGCTTTGCCCATGACCACGCGTGTCATAAGTCACCACTTTGAACTTTTTTTCGAAGGCAGCAACTTGGGGCTGCCACATGCCTTTATCGGTACCCAATGAGTTTGAAAATACAATCACAGGTGCATGATCTTGCCCACTGATTGCCACAGATAAAGTCTTGCCTTGACGATTGGTCATCGTGATATTCACTTTGCCTCTCCTTTTGCTTCTTGCAACACCGCATCAATCTGGTCTTGAATATTGCCGAGATATGACGCGGGGTTAAAAATTTCTGAAATCTGGGCTACGCTGAATAAGTTTTTAACTTGATCCAATTCAGCAATCACATCTCTTAAGTGCACACCTTTTGCAACAGCTGTTTTACATGCGTCCTCTACCAGATGATGAGCTTGTAAACGTCCGATGTGTGGTGCCAAAACCATCATCACCGCTTCCGCCATAATTAAGCCTTGCGTACATTCCAAATTGCGTTGCATATTTTCAACATTGACTTGCATCCCCTGTAACACATCCAAAGTCCGCTCTAAAGCACCAGCACAGAGTTGGAAAATTTCAGGTAATGCCAACCATTCTGCATGCCATCCACCTAAACTACGCTCATGTTCCTGCACCATGCTTTGGTACAAACTCGACATCAGCACAGGCACACGATTGGCTGCTGCCAAAACGGATGCCGCAGCAACAGGATTACGCTTATGTGGCATGGTTGATGAGCCACCACGCCCTTTCGCTGCCGGCTCAAATACTTCTGCAATTTCAGTTTGCATCATCAACGACCAGTCACGTGCCATTTTGCCCAAACTACCTGTCGCTATTGCGAGAACACTCGCCACTTCAACAATACGGTCGCGCTCACCATGCCAAGTACAGCTTGGAACAGAAAGTTGTAACTGTGCTGCAAATGCTTGCACAACTGCTGTGCCTTGATTTTGCAAAGATGCCAATGAACCCACTGCACCGCCTAATTGCGCAGTGAACACACGTGATTTCATGGCTTCAATACGGGTCAAATCACGATGAAAAGCCGAAGCCCAACGTGCGAATTTATGACCCAACGTAATGGGTAGACCCTGCTGCAACCACGTGCGTCCAATCATCACTTGTGAACGATATTGTTCAGCTTGGGTCAATGCAGTGCGGTAACATTGTTGAATTAAAGATTCCACCTGTTGTAGCGCAGCACGACATTGCAAAAGACAAGCAGTATCTAAAATGTCTTGACTGGTTGCGCCCCAATGCACATAACGCGCAGCATCTTCATCACTTTTTTTCACAATTGCAGTCAATTGCTTCACAAAAGGAATCGCAATATTGCCTGCCAAACCTGTTGCAACAGCCAAAGCATCAAAATCAATCTGATCAATCGCAGTCTGGGCAACTTGGGAAATTGCTGTTGCTGCAAATTCTGGAATGACACCAACCTGAGCCTGCGCTTGTGCCAAGGCAACTTCAGCCTCAATCATGTATGACACCAAGGCGCGATCACTGAAAATTTCAGTCACCTCGTTTTGGTAAAATAAGCTGGCATATAACTGGCTCATGATCGCTATCCTTAAATCTGCTTTAAACGCGCTGAATAATCATTGCAATGCCTTGACCGACACCAATGCACATCGAACACAAGGCATAGGTTCCAGCCGTTTGTTCTAACTGGTTTAAAGCTGTGGTGACTAAACGCGCACCCGATGCACCGAGTGGATGACCGATGGCAATTGCACCACCGTTTGGATTCACTTGAGTGGTGTCATCCTCTAAACCAAGATCACGCGTGACCGCCAGTGCTTGTGCTGCAAAGGCTTCATTTAGTTCAATCACATCCATCTGTTCTAATGTCAGATTGGCTTGTTTGAGGAGCTTCTTGATGGCAGGTGCAGGTGCAAAGCCCATGATGCGTGGTTCTACCCCCACTGCGGTTGAAGCAATGATTTTGGCACGGGGTTTAAGTTGGTACAGCTCAACAGCTTGTTCCGAAGCAATCAGTACAGCAGCCGCACCGTCATTGATGCCTGAAGCATTCCCCGCAGTGACGGTGCCTTCTGCTGTCACGACTGGCTTGAGTTTTGCCAAAGCTGCTAAGGTGGTCGATGCACGTGGATGTTCATCCGTGTCGACCACAATTGGATCACCCTTACGCTGTGCAATATTTACAGGGATGATCTCATGTTTAAAAAAGCCTTGAGCTTGCGCGGTTGCGGTGCGCTGTTGACTCGTCAAGGCAAACTGGTCCTGATCTGCACGATCAATATTAAATTGTTGTGCCACGTTCTCCGCAGTCTGCGGCATAGTGTCTACACCATACATCGCTTTCAGCTTAGGATTGATAAAACGCCAGCCCATAGTGGTA
>NZ_JBIQOD010000017.1:0-73617 GCF_044130335.1 Acinetobacter halobius | reverse complement strand
GAAACATATGGCGCAGGAAGGATGGAGTGTTCAAAGATTATTAAGAATTATTCAGGTGAATTTATTTGAAAGGAAGCTCTTAAAGGCACTATTTCTTCCTGATAAGAAGTGGAATAAACAAGAAGAACCTCAGCTGAGGTTCTTCTTGTGATATTTATGGGACAGCAGTGACCAATTCGCCCCTTTTATAGCTCTCGAGTTAAGCGCTGAAAAAAATTCTTCAAACTTGAAACTTGAGTTTTTTGCTCAAGATTTATTCTGGCTAAATCCACATTTAATGACATTATTTTCTGAAAATTTCATGAATTTTCAATTTTTTAGCGCAATCAAAATTGAACATTTAAGTACAGTATGTTATCAATAAAACAAGAACTAAATCTTATACAATCAGGAGTTCCACTGATGGCTTACCAACATATTTTAGTCCCTGTTGACGGTTCGCAGATTTCTTTTTCTGCTGTAAAACAAGCAAGTGAAATTGCCAAAGTTTTCGGCAGTCAATTAACTCTCATCAGCTTAGTCGCTGAGGATCCCTTGAAAGATGCTGACTTTTACTACACAGCTCCGATCATGAAAGAATATTTCATTGAAGCATATAACAATGCTGAAAAAGCCCTGCAAGATGCCGTTAAAATTGCACAAGAAAATGGTGTAGCAGCTCTGTCAAAAATCATCAAAGGTCAAGTTTCGGAAGATGCTGTGGTTGAAGCAGCAACTTCGCTGAAAACAGACTTAATTGTCATGGGTTCACATGGCCGTAAAGGCTTCCAAAAGTTTCTTTTAGGTAGCTTCGCTCAAGATGTGCTGAAGTCTACCGAGCTTCCTGTTCTCATTGTTAAAGCCTAACCCAAAATAAACTTTCTTTGCGATGCACTACGATTCTCTCTGCATAAAATAGCCATCGCGAAGAAAAACAAGGAGAATACCAATGAGCTATAAACACATTTTGGTGGCAGTTGATGAGTCACCTATGTCTTATGCTGCCGTTGAGCAGGCACTTGCTTTGGCTAAAGACCTCAATAGTCGTGTAACGTTGATGAGTGTCATTGCCGTTGATCCATTTGTCGGAGTCGATTTTTATAAAGTTGCACCTGCAATCACAGACTATTTCCTACATGCAGAACAAGCTGCTCAGGCACGTTTAGCTGAAGTCAAACTATCTTTTGACCGTGATGAAATTGAAGCAGATACTAAAGTCATCCGCGGTATATCTCCCTCTGAAGGTATTATTCATGTCGCCGATGAAGTCAGTGCAGATTTGATTTTGATGGGTTCACATGGACGCACTGGCTTTAAAAAAATGATGCTAGGTAGTGTGGCACAGAATGTCCTGACTCAGTCTCCTATTCCAGTCTTAATTGTGAAAGTTTAATACATAGTGCTAAATAAAAAAGACTGCCTAGGCAGTCTTTTTTATTTAGCAAAATATTAATATTGCACTAGCTTTTGGAAATTTGCTGATGCAAATTTTGTAAATATTGCTCTGCTACTGACTGTTGAATAAAGGTTTTTTGAAATAAACCTGAGGCATGATGGTTATGTGGACTATATTCAATATTGACTTGAAATGTTCCCAGTTCAACACTTTTTACAATACGAATCGCAATAATATGAACAGTATTTAAATAAAACCCATCTTCAATCTTAACTAACATATCTGTTTACACTCTACATGTTCTATTCACTCAACATCCTGCATACATAGGCCGAAAAAAATGCAGAATATGAGCTAATCAATGATTATTGCAGATTATTATAGCTCATAAAATGCGATTCATTTCACACTATTCACATAAAAAGTCATTATTAAAATAAATACTGATATAGATTTACCTCATGCAGTCATTCTTCAGTTGTAATAAAAAAACCAGTCATATGACTGGTTTTTTATTAAAAGAAATCTGTTAAATGCTTAGCATACTACTTAAAGTCTCACTGACATTTTTAGATTTCACTTGTGGTTTTAAGTCCTCAAGCTTTGCTTTCACTTCGCTACGCTGTGGTTCTGCCAATGTGTACCAACGTGACAAAACTTGCAATAAACGAGAGCCTACAATTGGGTTTTTCTCATCCAAATACTTTGCCAGTCCAATGAAATGATCCACACCAAAACTCCATGTGTTCACTGGGTTTGCATTTAAGCCACCACTCACTGAACGGATGCGGTTTGGTACACCCAAATCATAGTCTGTATGTGAAGTAAGATAATTAATCGTCTCTTCTGTCGCACAAGGATGTGCCGCTTGTAGCATAAACCACTGATCTAATGACAAAGCCTCATCTTTAAAACGTAGATAAAAATCACGTAATGCAGCTTCTGCTTGTGGTGCATCGTTCCACACCAAGACACGTAATGCACCTAACCGTTCAGACATATTGCCTGTGGCTTCATATTGCTGATACGCCAGTTCAAAAGCAGTTTCATCACCTTGGCGAGCCATCATACTGAGCATGATATTTTTCAGTGCACGGACACCCATGGCTTGTGAGAACTCTTTTTGCAAATCTGGGTCTAAAGCCAAATACGTGTCTTTACAGAACGCCCCTAACTCACGTGCAAGTTTGTCAATCAGAGCATTACGCTGTTCTTGAACTTTCTCAGGTTCATAATCGGTGTCGATACGGCTACCTAAATATCCTTCACTTGGCACATCAAATAAACGCGATGCCAAGAGTGGATCTTGCTCAACAAGCGCAGGCAACGTGTTTTTAATGGCTTGAATATAAATATGCGCATCATGACCATTGAGCAAAATACGCTCAAGCAGTGTTTGTGTTGCTTGCCATTGGTTAAATCCATTGGTTTCGTATTGAATTAAGAATGCCAACTCTTCATCGGTATAGTTGAACTCTAAGTTGACGGGCGCAGAAAAATTACGCAGTAATGACACGACCGGCTTCGTGCTTAAACCGCTAAATACAATGCTGGCTTGGTCTTGATCAAAAAGATACACACCGTCTTTGACTGCATTTTCAAATAAACTGTCTGAGTTTAAAAGCAATTGCTCACCTGTTGCAGCATCGAACAGTGCTAAAGCAACAGGAATTGGAACAGCTTTTAGGTTCGGATACTTAGGATGTGCTTTTAAACTTTGCTTAAAGTTTAAGGTATAAGTTTGTGCAGCAGGATCATAGTGACCTTCAGCTTCTAACTTTGGTGTACCTGGTTGGTTATACCACGTTAAGAAGTTAGATAAATCTACACCTGAACCCGCGGTCAAAGCAGCGACCCAATCTTCAACTGTCACAGCTTGACCATCATGGCGTTTAAAGTATTCATCGGTTCCTTTACGGAATTTTTCTTTGCCTAATAAGGTTGCCATCATGCGGTTAATTTCCGCACCTTTTTCATAGACTGTTGCCGTATAGAAGTTATTGATTTCCACAAAATGGTCTGGACGCGGTGGATGAGACAATGGGCCTGAATCTTCTGGGAACTGATGCGCTTTGAGTACCGCAACGTCGTCAATACGTTGAACCGCAGCAGACTGTAAATCTTCTGAGAAAGATTGATCACGGAAAACCGTTAAGCCTTCTTTTAAACACAATTGGAACCAATCACGACAAGTAATTCGGTTTCCTGTCCAGTTATGGAAGTATTCATGGGCAATCACCGACTGTACGCGCATGATCGCGGCATCTGTCGTGTATTCTTCATCAGCCAAAACACATGAGGTATTAAAAATATTGAGACCTTTGTTTTCCATCGCCCCCATGTTGAAAGCACTGGTCGCCACAATCATATAATTATCTAGGTCATAGGGACGACCATAGTGTTCTTCATCCCAACGCATTGAATGCTTTAACGCTTCCATCGCAATATGACATTTCGGAATATCTTTTTCTTCGGCATAAATTTCCAAAGCCACATCACGACCTTCGGAAGTCACATAACGGTCTTTTAAAACAGCCAAATCACCAATCACACAAGCAAATAAATACGCTGGTTTTTTGGTTGGGTCTTGCCAAACGGTATAGTGACGACCTTCTCCTGCCTCGCCCGCTTCAATTAAGTTACCATTGGCAAGTAGCACAGGATATTTTTTGTCAGCTTCTACACGTGTGGTAAACACTGAAAGAACATCAGGACGGTCTGGGTAAAAGGTAATTTTACGGAAACCTTCAGGCTCATTTTGGGTTACGAACAAATCTGATGCGGCTTGGTATAAACCTTCAAGTTGTGTATTTGACTCAGGATGAATGATCACTGATGTCTCAAGCTTGATCTGATTTGGTGCATTGCGAATCACCAACTGCTCAGCATCAAGTACATATTGCTCTTGGCTGAGTGGCTGACCATTCAGCACTAAACGCTTTAGCTCTAAATCACGCCCGAGTAGAACCAAATCACCTTCAGCTTGGCGCGTTAACTCCAGTACAGCATCAACTTTGCTATGCTCATCATAGACTTGAATATCGAGGTGAATGCTGTCTACTAAAAAAGATGGCTTTTGGTAGTCTTTTAAATAAACAGTTTGATCTGCCTCAATAATTGGATTTGCCGCAATATTCATGTCATGTCCTAATGCTATTGGTCTACAGCTTTATATTGTGTATGTTTTGATCATACGACAAGTTTGTCATGCTGTCTGTGTTCGTTGAATGATATTTATATGGGCACATTGAATTGGCTTTTCAATTGTATTTCCCTTGTCGCTATCCACTATCTTTATCAATTGAATAAGAAACAGGCAATTCCGTTCATTGTGCTGGTGTTGTTCTGCAATATTTACACCAGCACTCAAAAGCAATTTCATACAAATGGTACAAATTCAATAAAATCAGGCTTTCTCAAAACCCTATAACACTATAAGAAAGACGTTTTCGAATTTATAACTTAATTTTCAAATCGTCTACATTTTGTGCACAGTTCTTGCTTGTATCTCATTATGCATAGCGCATGATAAAACTTAGACAAAATAAAAGAGGTGTGAGATGTATTTAAAAGACCATATCGTCCGCGTCGAAAATATAAAAATGCTGCAAGCACTGGATGCTGCAAAAATTGATCATAAAGTGATTGCTATGTTTATGAGCTGTGAAGGAATGCCATTACAAGCACATGACGTCACCAGTATCTTAAACCACTATGATAACCTTAGTCGCAAAAAGCTCCCCAACAGGAAGGTTCAAGCTATGATTGAAGCCAAAAAATTAGGTAGAGAAGACGACTCTTTGCCTTGCCCCGTTTAAATTCGACTTCTACAAAAAATACGGCGCATGCCGTATTTTTTTGCCCTATATTCGCCCCTGTATCCCTTCTTCTATCTCGTCGTCACAAAGCGCCTCTGCTTGTTCAATTACACTGCAATTTACAACGCCTTTCTGAAATTTTAGCGTGTATAATTTGAGAAAATCCTGAGTTTCAGATTTATCCTATGTCGCTTCAAATTTTGCACAAACAACTTGATGAAAGCACGCCATGTCCACTGTGTCAGGCGGCTATGTTTTGGGTGGATGCTGAACAATACGATAAAGAAATTAACTTTCATGAATGTAGCCACTGCCAACATCGTGTTTTTAGTCATTCAAATCTAAATTGTCACTGTGACAGCTGTTTAGCGCAACGCAAAAAAATATTAAAAGAAACTCGCCAGCAAGAACAACGGAAAACCAAAACTAAGGACATTTATGAGTTTGAACTGGGCCAGCTCAGTTTTATGCATAAATTATTTTTATTGGCCCTGCTTGATGACTACGTACAAGAACATACTCAACACCAAGAGTTTATTGATTGGGAACAGATCAAATATTTTAGCATCAGCCCCAATTACCTGTTTCAAAATAGCCTTGTTAAACAACTGGTAAAAGAACAAATCCTCGTTGCCAAAGATTTTGCCAGTGAAGCACATCAGTACTATATCAATGTCCGTTTAGATGGTTATTCGGAACCCAGCTTATTTAGCATTACCCAACAGCTTCGTTATTGGTTTTACGAGAACCTGAGCCTCGGTGTTCCATTTAAAACCTCAGATGAAGTCAAAAATGCCTTATACCAATTGCTTTATCAGGAAATTATCCAGTTTATGCAGTTTTACTGCCGGACTTGGGGCATTCAAATTGCGGGAAATAACAGTTTCCAAGTGTTTTGTTATCGTTTACTCGATGTACTCGCAGTCGGACAAATTTATTATTTAATCCAAACTGCATTGGAGTATTTGTACGAACGTAAAGCCTTACAAATACGCAATGAAAACTTTATCAATACCAACTTGTTGAAAAAAACCTTGCAACAGTACCGTGAACGTAGTGTGGCTGAAAAATGGGAAACTTCAACGTTGCCTCGACCGCATAACTTACCATTCAGTAAAATGAGCGAAATTTTGTTTTTCCGCTTCTTGGGTTATGACGAAACTATTTTCTTCCAACCTGTTTCACGTTCATGGCAAAAAATTGAACCGCGTTTAAGTTTCTATTCGCAAAAGCGCTGTATGTACTGTGGTTCAAATGAACTCACTGTAGACTACGATGCTGACCAATATGTGACATTATTTTGTCGTAAATGTAAGCACCAAGACCACTATTTCACCAAATAAGGGCACCCACTATGACCGAGCTTTTAGACCTTTCCTTGCTTAACTCAAAACAATCAATTCAAGACCAAACCGATGTCTTGGTGGAATATGTTGCTGAAGCTTGGACTGCCCTGCAAACACAACAACCTTTGGTGCAATGTATCACCAACAGTGTTGCAGCCAACTATGCAGCTAACGTTTTATTGGCTTCGGGTGCCTCACCTGCCATGATTGATAATCCCTTTGAAGCGGAAAGTTTCACCCGCATTAGTGCAGCACTTAGTATCAACCTAGGAACACCAATCTCTGAACAAATGCAAGCCATGCAAATCTCAGCTCAAACTGCGCAGCAACAAGGCATTCCATGGGTTCTAGATCCTGTTGGTTATGGTGCATTTTTAAAATGGCGCTCTGAAATGGTCGATCAGCTTTTAGCCTTTAAACCCACGATTATCCGTGGCAATGCTTCAGAGATCAGCACACTTGCAGGCAACCACATCGAAACCAAAGGTGTGGACAGTACTGCCAATAGCGCAGATGTCTACCAACAAGCAAAAACGCTTTTTGCACATTCAGGTGTGATTGCTATCTCAGGTGAATCTGACTATATCCTGTCTCAAGAACTTAATGCTGTGATTCAAGTCAATGGTGGTTCATATTTACAACCGAAAGTAACCGCTACAGGCTGTGCTTTAGGCGCATTGATCGCTGCCTATAGTGCGGTGACCAATCCTGTTATTGCAGCACTGTCTGCGCATATTCACTTTGCGATTGCTGGACAACTTGCTTATACCCAAAGTCAAAGCATTGGAAGCTTTGCCGTAGCTTTTATGGATCAAATTCACCAACTCAAAGCTGAAATGATTTATGAATATGCAAATATACAACTGATTCAAACATCTTGATAAGCGCAAATAAAGCTGTTCTTGACTCGCTTGTTAGGCGACTTCTCGCCCTAAGAGCAAGTTAAGTACAGCATCTACTAATGTAAAAAGATCTAATTTACAAATACAGATCAACCCCATACCGATAAAATAGTCAGGTGCATGCTGCATATAAAAGTTGATATGTGGACTCGCCCGATTGCGTAGTCGAATTAATTGTTCAGGGGTTGTTTGTGGCAGCACACAAGGATGTACAAATACATCCTCACTACGTTGCTGTACATTCTCATGACGATTTTGCATGAGCTCAAGCACCTGCAAATACTCTTCAGGCATCTTAGCACCAACACGTGGATAAAAGCGCTTAGAACGTGAAGCAAACAAGCGATATACTTTCGGTTGCATCAAGCTTGAAACAAACCACAGCTGTCGCGTGGGATATTTGAGCCGATAACCTAAAGCCACTCGTATCGCAGACATCAAACTTCTGTTTTGATTCCTATAATCAGGTAAAAAGGCTGCTCGTGAATTCACGATATACAAAGTCTGCTGCTCTCTATTAAGCTTTAAAATGGCAATAATATTTTGACCGACGATTTTACCTCGATGATAAAAACGAATAATCGGTAATGCAACAACATCATGATTATAAAGTAATTGATATAACTCATTTTGAACTGCATTTGGAAAAATTTTCCGATCAAAGCTTTCCAATTTCTTAAATAAGGCCTGTTGCTTCTCAGTCGAAAGCTTAGTGAAATCGACCATTTTTTCCATAAGATGCATGAGCTCTTTCCATTTTTATTTTTGGTAGCCACACTACCTTTATTTATTATCTGATATTAAATTATGGGATAAAAACCTACCTTTACTAAACTTCACCAGCTCAAAAAGGATAAACGCACATCGCCACTAAATTTTGCGCATAGCATAGCGATTTTTTAATCAAACATCTAATGGTTAATTTATATACAAAAAAATGCCAACATAAAGCTGACATTTTTTTACAAAAGCTTAAAGCAAATCTTAAACTATACGATGAACAATACTGACAGTTTTAATTCGATTTGAATCTAACTCAAGCACTTCAAAATGAACACCACGATAGTCTAACTGAGTTCCGACCTGAACATCACCATGGGTTTTATCAAGAATTAATCCAGCTACACTGATATAGCCTGCATCTTCCTCGACCAAATCCAGCATTCCAAGTTCGAGTTCAAGTTGGTACAAGTCTAGCATTCCTGTCGCCTTCCAAGTCTGATCATCTATTTTGATCAAATCAAGCTGTTCATCAGCATCAGGAAACTCACCAGCAATTGCTTCAAACACATCAAGCGGTGACACCAAGCCTTGTACATTACCAAACTCATCACTCACCAAGACCAAAGAACCTTTTGATGTTCTCAAAGTATTAATGGCATCAATCACTTTCATTTTTTCGAAGATGTAAATTGGGCGATGACGCTTGATCAGATCTTTTAACTGTTCTTCATCATCGAGTACATCAAGCAGCTCTTTGGCACGTGCAATACTTATGACCTTGTCTAGACTACCACGACACACTGGAAATAAGCTGTGTGGTACAGACAATACCTGCTCACGAATTTTTTCAGGGGAATCGTCTAAATTGACCCATGAAATTTGGCTACGTGGCGTCATGATTGAAGCCACAGAGCGTTCGGCCAATGTCAGCACACCACCGATCATATAACGCTCTTCATCCGCAAAAGCTTCTTGTGCTTGACGCTGTTCCGGGTCTTCAGCTTCGATTTTTCCGCCCATGAGTTTTAAAATAGAATCCGCAGTACGATGACGTAGTGGAATTTTAGCCTCATGTTTTGCCGCATTACGCTCACCAAACTGGTTAAATGCCTCGATCGCAATCGCGACACCAATACCCGAATAGATATAACCCTTAGGAATATGGAAGCCGAAACCTTCCGCAATTAGGCTGATACCAATCAATAACAGGAAACTAAGACACAAAATAACCACGGTTGGATGACGGTTTACGAAAGCAGTTAAAGGCTTAGATGCCAACAACATCACGGCCATCGCAACAATCATCGCTGCCATCATGACATAAATGTTATCTACCATACCAATGGCGGTAATTACTGAGTCCAGTGAAAAAACAGCATCTAGAATAACAATTTGTGCAACGACTGCGGTGAAACCTGCATAGACAACATTGCTTGTAACTTTAAGCTCAGGCTTACCTTCAATTTTTTCGTGCAACTCAGTAACGGCTTTATATACCAAGAATAAGCCACCAAAAAGTAAAATGAGGTCGCGTCCAGAGAATGTCCATTCCAATATAGAAATAAGCGGTTGAGTCAATGTGACTAACCAAGAAATTGCAAATAACAAACCCAAACGCATAATAAGTGCAAGGGATAAACCTATGACACGCGCTTTATCACGTTGTTCAGGGGGAAGTTTTTCAGCCAAAATGGCAATAAAGACTAGGTTATCAATACCTAAAACAATTTCTAATATAATAAGAGTAAGCAAACCAACCCATATTCCCGGATCTAATAGAAATTCCATTATTTCATTACTCCAGAATTATGTTTCTGTTTTAAAAGCATAAACCCACACGGCGACGGATCCATTTTTGTGACCTGTTCAACTAAAGATGAAATAATTATGCCTGAGATGTTTGCTTTGTAATATTTTTTTTATGGTTTTTAACAAAATTTTAATATTTAGATACTTATAGAGTGAAATTTACCCTTAAAGCGCCCAACTTGACTTTAGATATTGTCACTTAATGCCAATATTCGATGTTTAAAAATTCTAGACGCATTGGTCATTTTTTAAAAAATTAATTTTCAAACTCAATTTATTTGAATCAAATAAATGTTTTTTATACATTATTTATTTTAATAATAGTTAAAAAAAATCAATTTATAATATTTATGACCTTACGCATTGAAACTTTTTGTTAAAAACACTAGTTCACAAATCCATTTTTTTCACTAAAATGAAACACAGCCAAGATTGTTGTAAAAATAATCAATTGCTAAAACCAAGGATGCGCGGATTTCTAATCCAATCAAGTAATACAGAATAGGATTCATTGCTATGACCAATGAAAAGGCTTTGACTTTTAATAAAACGTCAAAAATGCTTAGCAATACTAGCTATGAAGGCTCATATCTCAACTTAGACTCATCATTTGATCAGCATCAAGTTAAAATTGTGGTTTCGCATAATAACCAAAAGTTTGAAATGCTCCTACCTATCGTTCTACAAGACGGTACCCCAATGGCTAAACTTTCTTTAGATTCTCACCAGAATGCTGAAGTAGAAGATGAAGTTATACAATTTGCGCAGACTATTGTTGGCTTTCACCAAAATAAAAGCAGTTATACCCTATCTGTTTAATAGCCACACTTAGCT
This sequence comes from Acinetobacter halobius, assembly GCF_044130335.1. Classification (NCBI taxonomy): domain Bacteria; kingdom Pseudomonadati; phylum Pseudomonadota; class Gammaproteobacteria; order Moraxellales; family Moraxellaceae; genus Acinetobacter; species Acinetobacter halobius. Next base: position 62,810 of record NZ_JBIQOD010000017.1, on the reverse strand, counting down.
TCAAATTACTGTTAAAAGATATTTCATCTGCAAATCTCTTTTAACAGTAATTTTATATTGCTAAGTATATGAGTGTTCACATAAAATGTGTTCAATTGATTTATAAAATAAAAATACGATTCACGGGGAATCCGTCACATGACCAAAAAGTATAGTAAGTTCCTACCAGGTTCTGAAGATTTTTCACTGGAAAACTTTCCATTTTACTGGGTAACTCAAGTACATGCTCAATATGTACTCAATGTCGATCACGCTTTGAAAAAATATGGTTTAGACAACTCTCGTCGTCGTATTTTACTTGCTCTCAAATCAAAACCACATGCCAGTGTTTCTGATCTATCTGACATGGTCGTCTCAAAAATGTCGACAACCACCAAAATTGTTTATCGTTTGAAAGATGAAGGATTGGTTGAAACTTATTCTTGTGAAGATGATGCACGTATCACTCGTGTCCTCCTCACAGAAAAAGGCACAGAGATGACCAGTAAAATTAATGATTTAACCAGTGTAGTACTTGAGCAATCATTTGAAGGTTTAACACCTTTGCAAATTGAAAAAATGATGGAAAGCTTGAAACACGTGTTTAAAAATTTAGCGCGCTAAACCGTTTAAAAGTCGAAAAAGTTGAGCTGGGGACTCTCTTTTTCGACTTTTATTTTGGGTACATAAGAACATTCAAACTCTTCAACAGGAAAGCCTTGTACAAAAGATTGAATATTTGACGATTGCCAGCTAAGCCATTCCTCTAAACGGTCATGTGGAATCACAATCACTGAGCGCTTCACATCCCCCGGCTCATGGAACTCCCGCATCATTGGGTGGTCTATAGCATCCATCGTCAGCATGGTTGCTGACCGCACTACCTCGCCTGCTATGCGACAGATTTCATAAAGAGCGGCAACAAAAATAACCTGCCCATCTCGTCGTCTAACACCCCATCTCTGTGGTTTTTGCTCTATATATTTTGACTCATAGAATTCAAAAACTGGAATTACCCCAAACTGATATTTTGAAGTCGCTTCAATAAAACTAGCCTTTTGCAGAAGTGTCTCACTTCGAGCATTATAGATTTTGCTTGCAATACTCTTATCTTCTGCCCATTTCGGTATTAAACCAAAATGCACCTTACGCCATTCAAATCCTATATTTGATTTGAACAATAAGGGCAGCTCATAACCTGGATACACCTCCTCCACATAATCAAAAGGAATTTCAGGTAGGCCAAACTGCTGTACTTGAGCAAGGGTTAGAGGTTTAAAATTAGCACACATAGCATCAAATCATTTTCGCTTTTTTGTCTCAAGCGAAGTTCTAAACTTAATCAATAGAGTAACATATCATCTTGGATATTTTACCCATAAGGCATAATCAACCAAAGCCCAAACTAAAGTCTTCAAAATACATCACTTAGCTTGAGCTAGAAAAGATATGCGAGACCTGTAAATACCATCTGCCAATAGTGAGCACGATAAACGACAACCTAGCTTTTGTTCAAGCATACTTTTCTACTACCGTACAGCAAAAGTATAACCTTAGCTATTTATCTAAGTTTCAGCCCTAAATAATGAGTCTGCACCAGTCAAAGCGACTAAAAATAAAATGGGATAAAGACTCAATAAGATATTTTTTCCAATCAGTTGGTGAAATATTTAAGTCGAAATCAGCTTATTGATGGCGAAACTTCAGCCACAAATTCGCACCATATAGCAATCAAGATTGATACGCTCTGTAAGACCAATACATTCATTAGAGCTCTTGCAAAAGTCAAAAAATGATCATGCATTGGTAATAAAACAAGTGTTGAACGTCACTTCACTCTTGGTGAAAAGCTTAGAATGAGGGCGGATTCTTCCTATCAATCCTATCCCTATCCCTAGCCCTCTCCTTTTAAAAGAAGAAGGAACTTTCATTGTGATTTCAATACAGCTCAAAAAATGACTTATGCAAAAAATCCATTTATCTTAGAACAAATCTAGTAGACATAGACCTTATTTTTACTCTTGGCTTTAGAGCAAACCAAGTGCTTGGTGGACTATATATCCTGTCGAAAGCTCAATAAAAGTTCTCTATGAATATAAATCTTTTTCATCTCAGTTGATTAATTTGTTTTACTGCCACATAAATTCGCCAATAAATATATGTACTGATAATAACTTCAAAAATAAGACCTATGACTATATTTAATTGCTTAAGCATTGCCTCTTCCAAACTGGAAGCAAAAACCCAAATTATGACTTGTAAGGAAATACCAACTATCAAAAACAACACAAGTGATTGAATTGTAATAGGTAGACTCAAAGCAATAATACGCTTTAAAAAATCACGACCTTTTTCACCCCCATTCACTTTAAAGATTGCATTTATCCAGCTAATCAACAAACCAATTTGCAGAATAAATGATGCCCACGCTGCGGATACGGTAGATTCGGGTGCAAGTGTAAGTGCTAAATAACTCAACAAGATAATAATGGCACTCACGATATAATAATTTTTAAAATCTGTTTCTGAGACTTTATTTAACTTCAAATCTTCTACTAATTTATTAACATTCCAGAAGTACATTGTTATTCCTTGTTCTTATACTATTTAAAATTGCTGATAAAAAAAGCCTCCGAAGAGGCTTTTTTAGATTTACAGATTAGTCACCTGTATAACCTTTTAACTTCAAACGTGCAGCATGTAGAAGTGGCTCTGTATAACCTGATGGTTGCTCACCACCTTTAAACACTAGGTCATAAGCTGCTTTGTATGCATAACCATCGAAGCTTGGTGCCATTGGTGTATAAAGCGGATCGTTTGCGTTTTGCTCATCAACGATTTTCGCCATACGCTGCATCACTTCTTCAACTTGCGCTGCAGATACGATGCCATGATGCAACCAGTTTGCAACGTGTTGAGATGAAATACGCAAAGTTGCACGGTCTTCCATTAAACCAACGTTGTTGATGTCTGGAACTTTCGAACAACCTACACCTAAGTCAACCCAACGTACAACATAACCTAAGATCCCTTGAAGGTTATTTTCAAGTTCTTTGGTTTTCTCTTCTTCAGTCCAGTTAGTATCTGTCGCTAAAGGCGGTGTTAACAAATCGTCTAATGATAAAGGCTGAGTATTCAAGAGTTCTTTTTGACGCTCAGACACGTTGCATTGGTGATAGTGAATCGCATGAATGACAGCACCAGATGGAGATGGAACCCATGCACAGCTTGCACCCGCTTCTGGATGTTCAATCTTGGTTTTGTACATGTCTAGAAGCATGTCTGGTTTTGGCCACATGCCTTTACCAATTTGTGCTTTACCACGTAAGCCCGCTTGAAGACCGATCATCACATTGCGGTTTTCATATGCTGGGAACCAAATTTGTGCTTTCACTTCGCCCTTACGAACAAATGGACCTGCTTCCATGAAAGTATGAATTTCATCACCTGTACGGTCCATGAAACCTGTATTAATGAAGATAGTACGGTCTTTTGCTTGAGCAATACAGTTTTTCAAGTTTACAGAAGTACGACGCTCTTCATCCATGATACCGATTTTTAACGTTTTTGCAGGCAAGCCAAGCGCTTGTTCTGAACGCTCAAACAACTCAACCGCAAAAGCAACTTCTTCAGGGCCATGCATTTTAGGTTTTACGATATACATTGAACCTTTACGCGAGTTCTTGTTTTCGTTTTCACCTTTAATGTCTGCAAAAGACAATAGCGGAGTGATCAATGCATCCATAATCCCTTCGTAAATTTCAGCACCATCTACAAGGATCGCAGGGTTGGTCATGAGGTGACCCACGTTACGAAGAAGCATCAATGAACGACCATGAAGTTTCGTTTCACCGCCAATCAAATTTTTGTGCGTACGGTCTTTATTCAAAGTACGCGTAACAGTTTTACCATTTTTCTCGATAGACTCTGAAAGTGTACCTTTCATCAAACCTAACCAGTTACGGTAGCCTTCAACTTTCTCTTCTGCATCTACAGCAGCGATCGAGTCTTCTAAGTCTTGAATTGTGGTTAAAGCAGACTCAAGAACCAAATCTTTTACGCCAGCCGCATCTGTTTGACCAATTGGGCTGTTTGCATCAATTTCGATAATAACGTGCAAGCCGTTATTTAAAAGTACGATTTCTGTTGGAGCAGATTCTTCGCCATTGAAACCTACAAATTGTGCTTCGTGTGCTAAGCCTGTTGTTGAACCATCTTTCAAGGTCACAACTAACTTTTTGCTTTCAACTGCATATTTTGTCGCATCAGCATGTGAACCATTTGCTAATGGGAAGGTTTCATTTAAGAAGTTTTTAGCAAATGCAATAACTTTATCGCCACGTACTGGGTTATAGCCTTTACCTTTTTCAGCGCCACCGTCTTCAGGGATCACGTCAAAGCCGTAAAGTGCGTCGTATAAAGAGCCCCAACGCGCGTTTGCAGCATTTAAGCAGTAACGTGCATTACGTACAGGTACCACCAATTGCGCACCAGCCAATAATGCGATTTCTTCATCTACATTTTCTGTGCTGATTTGGAAATCTTCTACTTCTGGTACCAAGTAGCCAATTTCAGTAAGGAAAGCTTTGTAAGCTCCAAGTTCAAATTTGTTGTTGCGGTGCCATTCATCAATCTTCGCTTGAATGTCGTCACGCTTAGCCAATAGTGCTTTGTTCTTTGGGCTAAGATCGACAACGACTTGTTCAAAGTTCTTCCAGTAAGCTTCACTGTCCAAACCTGAACCTGGAAGTGCTTCATTTTCGATGAAATCGTAAAGTTCTTTAGCAATCGCTAACTTGCCTTTTTGAATACGTGCAGTCATTGTCTTTCCTGATATTGCTACTTTTTATACAAGAGATTCTAGTATACCGATTTAAACTTGGCTGAATAGTAATATCACCGTGCGAAATAGTGATCATTTTTTATTTAATACCGTAAAAAAGCTACCAAATAATATACTGCTCAAAGCACAAGCACTATCAATTTACAAAATGCTCTTTAATAGTTTATTAAGTTTTTGAAATGTCGAAATTAGACTTAAGTGCAGTTTTGCTTATATTTCACACTTAAAACCAATATTCTCCCTGTTTTTCAACCCTGATTAAGCCATGTTTATAAAAAAAAGTCGATAAAATAAACAATGAAAATGCACATAAAAAAGGCATCCTTTCGGATGCTTTAACTTTTAGATTTCTTCTTGTTGTTTACTTGCTTCAGCTTGTATTTGTCGATGCGCTTCATTCAAGTAATCATCTGATTGCATTTCCAATAAACGTGAACGCGTGCGTTCAATTTCAAAGGCTAATTTATCACCAGAGTACAAATCAATAATCGTATCTTCTGAGGTTAAAATCAGTTTTACCCCACGGTCATAAAACTCATCGACCAAATAAATAAAACGACGTGTCCCTTCAGAAAGATAGTCCGTTAAGTGCGGCACATTGCTTACCAACACCGTATTATAAATATTTGCAATTTCAATAAAGTCAGCAGGACTCCGTGGTTTTAAACACAGCTCAGAATACTCACACCATAAGACATCTTCAGTATGTCCCACCGTTTCCACAATACGATTATTAATAATAATTGGTTCATCTGAAATGGTTTGGGTTTGTGTCAATGCGCTAAAACGCTGTGCAATCCAACGTTGGTGTTCATGTGTTAAAGGCGATTTAAAGAGTTGCGCCTGTTTTAAAACACGTAAACGGTAGTCCACGCCTGCATCTACATTTAAAATCACACACTGTTGTTTCACCATTTCAATGGTTGGAATGAAACGATCACGGTGAATGCCATTTTTATATAAACCATCTGGTGCAATGTTCGAGGTCGCCACCAAGGTAATGCCACGGGCAAAAAGCTTTTGGAACAAATCACTGAGAATCATGGCATCCGTCACATTCGAGACGAAGAACTCATCAAAACAAATAACCACCGCTTCTTTATAAATTTGATCAGCAACTGCATCTAAAGGATTACGCTGACCTGAAAGCTTGTTGAGCTCACGATGCACGTGTTGCATAAAATGATGAAAGTGCATACGCGTTTTACGGCGAAACGGAATTGAGTCATAAAACTGATCCATCAGCCATGTTTTACCGCGACCGACACCACCCCACATATATACACCACGTGGAGAGGTTTGACGGCGGAAACGACGGAATGCCTTTTTTGATGCCTTAAAACGTTGAATTAATTCATGCCAAACGCGATCCAACTCGTGTACGGCCTGTGCTTGCGCGTCATCGGGCATAAACTGTCCAGATGCTAAGGCTTGAGCATAACGCTCGGCAGGAGATAAAGGGCTGAATGCGGTAGGTGAATTAAAATCTGACATATCATTTAATACTATTTTTAGGCTATATCAATTATAGCGGAGTGGAAAAGTTAATCTATAACACTTTGGCATGATTATGCTTAGGCTATTTCCCATATTGTCGTGGACTATAACCAAACCAACGCTTAAACGCATGATTGAAAGCTGCTGGCTCTGAATAGCCCAATAACTCTGCAATCATTTCAATGGAATATTCCTGATATTCCATCAAATGTAGTGCACGATCTTTCATTAATTGCTCACGAATTTGTTTATAACTGCTATTTAACTGTTGCAACTGGTGCCTCAATGTTCGCTCTGGCAAGTTCAGCGCTTGTGCTGTTTCTGCCATAGTCGGTAGTAACCCCCGCTGCAACTCCAAATAATCTTGTACACGTTGAATCAAACTTGGCTGTTCAGCGGTTTCTTCCAAACGTTGCAATTCTGCCTGACATTTGCCCGCATACACGTTGAAGGTCATAGCATCTGCTGAAGGAATAGGTATATTAAGCATACGCTCATCAAACCAAAATTCAGCTTGCTGTGTACCAAAACTCACTTGCTGACCATAAACCTGCCGATAGAGCGCAAGCTTCTTCGCATCTTCAGGTCGTGCAACAGGTAAAGTCATCCGAATCTCAGGTATCTCTAACCCAATCATCTTATAAATATCTTGTAGGAACTTATAGGTTCCCGCGATTTCAGAATGTGCTCGCAACTGTCCTAATGGTGTTTGCAAGTCACGTGGTAAATAACACAGTGCCACTTGCTCATTTTGTTTTTTCAAACCTAATAAGCCACTTAAATGCGTCAAACTCTGATAGCGGATACCCTGTTCCAATGCTGTGTGTGTCGTCGGACTGGTCATCAATAACATGAGTAAAGGACCGTAACCTGCCAGAGCGTAATGCTGACCGATGAACAAGCCCTGCTCAGGCTCAATACCTTCTGCAATGATTTTCAAAATATCCCACTCTAGAGCAGGATGGATGATCGCATTCGGATCAAGCGACTCTACACGCAAACCAATGCTTTGTAACTTTTGATCGACTGCGACTCCTGCTTTACGCATTCCTTGAATCAAATACATCAAGCCAAGTACAGAACGTTTCATAATCAATTAAAAGCAAAATATTGGGCTATGTTTTACTACAACCATCCAGCACTCAACAATTGCCGAATCTATCAATTTTAATGTCAGCTCTATCATAGATCTTGTTAAGCATTGCTCTACAATCAATCAAAACAAAAAAGGAAATTCTTATGCAGGCAGCAAATTCAAGCTTAAACACTCCTCATGCACGGATCGCTATTATTGGCGCAGGTTTTGGTGGCTTAGCTATGGCGATTCGCCTGTTAGAAAGTAATATTCAAGACTTTATCATTTTAGAAAAAGCCAGTGAAATAGGCGGAACTTGGCGTGAGAACCAATATCCAGGCGCTGCTTGCGATGTGCAGTCTCACTTATATTCTCTGTCTTTTTCACCCAAGACTGATTGGTCTAAACGTTATGCTGAAGCACCTGAAATTTATCAATACATGCAAACACTGACTACTCAACATCAATTGCAGTCTTATATCCGTTTTAATACCGAAGTCAGCTCAGCCCGTTACTTAGAAAATAAATGCATCTGGGAGTTGAAACTCAGTCAAACAGAAATACTGACTGCTCAATTTGTGATTTTTGCCTCCGGTCCATTGCATGTACCACAAATCCCGTATATTGCAGGCATTGAGAAATTTACAGGCAAAGTTTTCCATTCATCACAGTGGGATCATAATTACGACCTTAACAATAAAAATGTTGCTTCCATTGGCACAGGCGGCAGTGCGATTCAATATATTCCTGAAATTGCAGAAAAAGTGAAGCAACTTTACGTACTACAAAGGACAGCTGCATGGGTTATTCCTCGGGATGAACGTCGTTATTTACCCATTGAAAAAAGACTGTTTAATCGATTTGATTGGTTTCGAAAAATTCATCGTGCCCGACTCTATTGGACAAATGAATCTCGTGTAGTTCCCATTATGAAACCACAGGTCATGAAATATGCACAAAAACTAGCAGAAACGTATATTCGCCATCAAGTCAAAGACCCTGCAACCGCAGATAAGTTGATTCCCAACTATATTATGGGTTGTAAACGCATTCTGGTCTCCAACAAATATTATCCAAGCTTTAACCGCAAAAATGTTGAATTGATTACCGATGATATTTTGGAGTTAACTGAGGACAGTATCATCACCCAAGATGGGAAAAAGCGTGCAATTGACTGCCTCATCTATGGCACAGGTTTTGTGACCAACCCTCGTATTTACCTCAAATCTTTTAGCTGTACTGGACTAAATCATGTCGAGCTGACAGAGGCATGGAAAAATGGCGCCGAAAGTTACTATGGGATTAGCACCAAAGGCTTCCCTAACTTATTCCAGCTTTTAGGACCCAATACGGTCTTAGGTCATAACTCGGTTATTTTTATGATTGAGTCACAAGTGAATTACATTTTACAGCTCATTGAGATGACACAAAAAACCCAATCTCAAGCAATCGTTGTGAAAGCAGATACTCAAGATCAGTTTAATCAACATCTACAAAGTCAATTTACCAATACCATTTGGCAATCTGGCTGTGTAAGTTGGTATCAACAAGAGGACGGGAAAAATTTCTCTTTATGGCCTACCTATACCTGGAAATATTGGCTGAAAACACGAAAGGTTAATCCTGCAGACTATCGTTTTTTAAATTCCAAGCAAGATAGTCAAGCAATCAATTAAGATCGCGGTCATAATAAGTCAGTATTTTTTCACACCTTATTTGACATGCAATCTTTTTGGTTGATTTTCCAGCTTTTGGTTTGTTTAGCACTTGGATTTGTTTTGGCGCGTCGTTTACCCAAACGGCTTGAACGACTTGCGTTTCAAATCCTGCCTTATTTTACCTATATTCTCTTAATTGCAATTGCGGTTGAATTCTCAACCACATTACATAGCATTGCCCAACCTTTGCAGATACTTAATCATGCGGCTCTTTTAGCAGTTATGACCAGCCTCGGGGCTTTTGTTTGTTGCTATATCTTATTCAAACTTTTAGGTTATCAACCAAGTCATGGCAAAGTGTCCATGAGTCTAGTGACTAAGTCTTTAATCAATATCAGTTATGCATTTATTGCATTAGGATTGGGTTATGCTTTGGCAGAGCTATCATCAAGTTTCGGCTATACCCTTCATATCAGCACATGGAACTTACTCTTGGTTTTCATGTTCCTCATTGGGCTTGATTTGGCCTATTCACCACTCGATCGCTCATGGTTAAATTGGCAAATACTGCTCGTGCCACTTGGTTGTATCCTTGGTTCATTAATTGGTGCATTTGTGACTGCTTATTTTGTACCTGATTTGCAATTAAAAGATCTAATTATGCTGTCACAAGGCTATGGTTTCTACTCGATGACGGGGATTGTAGTCACGGAATTAAAAAATGCACATTTGGGTAGTATTGCCCTCATGAACGACCTGTTTAGAGAAATCTTTGCAATTGTGTTCATGTACATTATTGGCTGGCGATATCCACGCTCTGCCATATCCTCCGCAGGAGCTACTGCCATGGATGTTACCCTACCTATGGTCAAACAAGCATGTGGAAATGATTTTATCCCTCATGCCATGGTAAGCGGTTTTATCTTGTCTGTGCTGGCGCCTATTGTTGTCAGTGTCTTGGCAGCAGTATAAGTCATCTCACGATCATCACGCCTCTTCACATGAGGTGTGATACTGCACTCAACATTTCTCTTTTCATCTTTTAAAATAAACTGACTCAGCTTATATCAATTTTTTTCACCAGATCACCCACCGCCTCAACCATTGTTGCACCTAATTGATAGCTGAACAACAGCTATGGCTGATACCCAAGCAGATGAATTCGTGGAGTCTTCATCTTGTTCTTTTAAATCCGGCTTCATTTACAGTCGCACTGCGTAATTCAGTATTTTGCTTTGGTATAGTCAGCTTAAGCTCAAATGATTCTTTTAAAAAAGAATGTATAAAAAAAGCCTTTCAAATGAAAGGCTTTTTAGAGTTTTATATTTAGAGCGTTGCTAGAATGTCTTTAAGCGTTTGACATGGGTTAGCAGACTGCGTAATTGGACGACCAATGACTAAATGAGTTGCGCCATCTAGCATGGCTTGCTTTGGCGTTACAATACGTTTTTGGTCATCTGCACTCGAACCTTCAGGGCGAATACCTGGAGTTACCAATGCGAACTCTGAACCAAGCGTTTCACGTAACATTTTTGCTTCTTGTGCTGAACACACTACGCCATCTAAACCACTGTCTTTGGTCAATTTTGCTAAACGTTTGACTTGTTCAAAGGGTTCAATATCGAGGCCGATATCGGCTAAATCTTCACGACCCATCGAAGTCAGGACCGTTACTGCAATGAGCTGGGTATTATAATTTCCCGCTTTTAAACGTTCGACACAAGTTTCCATCATTTTTCGGCCGCCTGAAGCATGGACATTCACCATCCAAACGCCCATTTCTGCCGCAGCACACACCGCTTGCGCAGTGGTATTTGGAATATCATGAAATTTTAAATCTAAGAACACTTCAAAGCCTTCACGATGTAAAGCTTTAACGATAGATGAGCCTTCATGGGTAAATAATTCTTTACCAACTTTCACACGGCATAATTGAGGGTCTAATTGCCCAGCAATCGTCATTGCGTCATAATGACTTTTTGCATCTAAGGCAACGATAATACTCATAAGGAGACCCTTCAAACTGACAAAATTATGGCATTATACGGATTAAGCCTAAAACGACCAAGACTATTTTTTCTAAAAACTATTCAAAATTCAAACCAAGCTCTTTATTTATATAATTTTATATCATTATCAATAGATTAATGCACAATAAAAAACGCCTTTGGCCATATATCCAAAGGCGTTTAAATCAAACTAGCTTCAATATTTGGTAAAACAAAAACCCTACTTCATATTGTGGCTCAAAGCGGTGTAGATGGACGATCATTCGGATTGATATCTAACACCGTTTTTTCATGTCTTGTATGTGCTGCAGCTTCAGCAGCAGCCAACTGCGCCGCATGAATTTGTTCTTTACGGAGGTGATCAATATCTTTACGTAATCGCTTAATTTCCCAACTTTTCTGGAATACACGAAATACCTGAACACCAATCAACAAACCCAAAACAATCCCTAGAGCCATTGTTAACAATAACAACAAACCTAGACGCATTGCTGGAACCTGTATAAACAACAGATCAACAGTAAGCTCAGTTCCGTTTTGCAGTACTAAAGCTAAACAATAGCCAAACAGTACAATTAATAATGCGAATAATACGTAACGCATAAACACCCCGATAAATTTTATTAGTCTGCAGAATCGTTTACTGCATCACGTAATGCTTTACCTGGTTTAAAATGTGGAACAGCTTTAGCAGCCACCTCTACCGACTTACCTGTTTTAGGGTTACGACCTACACGAGGCTCACGATGGTGAAGTGCAAAACTCCCAAAACCACGAATTTCAATACGGCTATCAGAAGATAGTGATGCAATCATTTGATCAATCATAATCTTAACAGCTTCTTCCACTAGTGGCTCTGCTAAGTGTGGATTTTTTAGAGAAATACGCTCTATTAAGTCAGACTTATTAAGTGCTTCCGTAGTCATCTGCGACCTCTTTAATTATCAAGCTACCATGTAGATAGAATGATAATAACCTGTTTAAATACAAAACGGTAGCGTAATAAGTGAATACTACGCTACCGTTTATTGTATTTGTGTAAAAAGTATTAGTTAACTTACATTAACAATACAATTTAAACATCTACTTAGTTGCCCATTTGAGCTTTGATCAAATCACCAATAGTCTTAGGACCATTGTCTTGACCGTTAGCTGCTGTCTTCAAGTTAGCAACTGCTTCTTTCTCTTCAGCTTCGTCTTTCGCTTTGATAGACAAGTTGATAGAGCGAGATTTACGATCTACGTTGATGATTTTAGCTTCAACTTCTTGACCAACTTCAAGGAACTTAGTTGCATCTTCAACGCGGTCGCGATTGATTTCAGATGCTTTAAGAGTCGCTTCAACTTCGTCAGCTAACTTAACAGTTGCGCCACGAGCGTCAACAGCAGTTACAGTACCTTTAACAAGCGCACCGCGTTCGTTAGCAGCTAAGAAATCGTTGAACGGATCGCTGTTCATTTGTTTGATACCAAGGCTGATACGGTTGCCTTCAGCATCTACAGAAAGGATAACCGCTTCAACAGTATCACCTTTCTTGTAACGACGAATCGCTTCTTCACCTTGTTCGTTCCAAGAAATATCAGACAAGTGAACTAGACCATCAATACCGCCTGGTAAACCGATGAAGATACCGAAGTCAGTGATTGACTTGATAGTACCTGAAACCTTTTCACCTTTGTCGTGGTTCTTAGCAAACTCTTCCCATGGGTTAGCACGAGTTTGTTTGATACCAAGAGAAATACGACGACGTTCTTCGTCAACTTCAAGAACCATAACATCAACTTCATCACCAATCTGAACAACTTTAGATGGGTGGATGTTTTTGTTTGTGTGGTCCATTTCAGAAACGTGTACTAAACCTTCAACGCCTTCAGCGATTTCTGCAAAACAGCCGTAGTCAGTTAAGTTAGTTACGCGAGCTTTAACGATAGAACCTTTAGGATAACGGCTCATGATCGCCAACCATGGATCTTCGCCTAATTGCTTAAGACCTAAAGATACGCGGTTACGTTCTTTGTCAAATTTAAGTACTTTAACAGTAACTTCTTGACCAACTTCAACCACTTCTGATGGATGCTTGATACGTTTCCAAGCCATGTCAGTGATGTGAAGAAGACCATCAATACCGCCAAGGTCAACGAATGCGCCGTAGTCAGTAAGATTTTTGATAGTACCAGTAACTGTTTGACCTTCTTCAAGCTGAGCAAGAAGAGCTTCACGGTCAGCTGAAGATTCAGCTTCCATAACAGCACGACGAGATACAACAACGTTATTACGTTTAGCATCAAGTTTGATTACTTTAAATTCTAACTCTTTACCTTCTAAGTGAGTAGTATCACGAATAGGACGAGTATCAACTAAAGAACCTGGAAGGAACGCACGAACTGGACCGATGTCAACAGTGAAACCGCCTTTAACTTTACCAGAGATAACACCAGTAACGATTTCGCCGTCTTCAAAGATTTTTTCAAGTTTAGTCCAAGTTTCAGCACGTTTCGCTTTTTCACGTGATAAAACTGTTTGACCCATGCCATTGTCAAGAGCTTCAACAACAACATCAACAGTGTCGCCAACTTGAACTTCAAGTTCGCGTTGTTCATTTAAGAATTCAGCGCGGTCAACAATACCTTCTGATTTAAGGCCAGTGTCAACTGTTACCCAGTCAGAATCGATGTTTACTACAACGCCTTGGATGACAGCACCCTTTTCAACGTTGAGGTTTAATTCGCTTTCTTCAAAGAGGGCTGCAAAAGATTCGGTCATGATATACCTGATAAAGTCAGCGGTCTTGGATCAGACAAGGCCGGTTTAGTTAAGCGTCTACATAGTCCATATTGAACTGATCAAGCTATGCTTCTGCTGAATATAAAATTCGTTAATTTGCTAATTGCTTATCTATATAAGCCGTCATGAGCTGAAACACCTCATCAATGTTCAATTCAGAACTATCAATGAGATAAGCATCAGCCGCTGGTTTGAGTGGAGCAACTTCTCGCTCCATGTCACGTTTATCACGCGCCTCAATATTAGCTAAAATATCGTTTATTTTAGCATCCAGCCCCATACCCTGCAACTGCTTTACTCTTCGTTCAGCACGAGATTGGGCTGAAGCAGTTAAATAAATCTTCGCTTGTGCTTCAGGAAAGATAGATGTAGCCATGTCTCGGCCGTCTGCAACCAAACCAGGGGGCTGCGCAAAAGCATGCTGGCGATCAACCAGTGCAGCTCTAAGTTCAGGAATCGTTGCAACTTTTGATGCAAACTCACCAACTCGCTCAGTGCGAATGGTTTGACTAACATCCTCACCCTTAAGCAAGACTTGTGTGCCTTGCGCAGTGCTTAAAAATTGTATGTCTAAATGTGTAGCAATTTCCACACATTGTGCCAACTCTGTCGCCACAACATCTAACAAATCATGCTGATGTAAGGACAATCCCAACAGACGATAAAGTGCACCTGAATCGAGCAAATGAAACTGATAATGCGCTGCTATTTTTGCAGCGAGCGTGCCTTTGCCCGAACCACTTGGACCATCAATCGTAATAATTTGAACTGTCATTGCTTACCCAAAGTTTGTTATACAGATTTAGCGAGTTTTGAAAAACCTAGTTTAATCGCAGATTTAAGCTGTGCAAGGATTAATTTACTGACAAAAGGTGCACGTGCCTGTAATTCAATCGTATAGGTCACTAAAGTTTTATTTGGATCAATTGCTTCGAACTCAATAATCCCGAGATGATGCTTGATAAGTGGATTTTTAATAATTTTATATTCAATCCGCTCATTCACTTTCATTAGTGTGATTTGTTCTTGTAAAGGCTTAATAGGACCGAAGCCCATACGACGAACAGAACCTAGACCATCAGGGCGTTCTGGATCTGCCGAGTCTTTTACCCGAACCACTTGGACTGGTGCAAATGCAACGTTATAAGTGGAGTGTTTAGACAGTAAATCAAACACCTGCTCTAAAGGCGCACTAAACTCTTTCTTAATCTGAATATGATTCATGGTCGATTCCAATATATTATTTGACAATTTTAATTGTCATTTTATTTTACATGAAATGAGCATTATACAAACATCTCTGTCACTTTTCTTGTAAACGAGATAGTCGTTTTTGCTCGCGACGCATTTTAAAAAATTGACTAAGTTGCAACGAGCATTGCTCATGCAAGCAACCTGCTTCAAACAAAAACTGATGATTATAATACCCTGTTTCAAATAGTTTACGGGCACTGATTAAAGAGCCTGCTTTGGGTTCAGTTGCTCCAAAAACCACTTTTGCAACACGTGCATGCACTAAAGCGCCCACACACATGGTGCATGGCTCAAGCGTCACATATATGACCGCATCATCAGGTAAACGATAATTTTGTATATTTTGACAAGCATCTCGAAGAGCTTGAACTTCTGCATGTGCGGTAGGGTCATTCAATGAAATAGGGGCATTAAAGCCTGAACCAATAACCTTATTCTGGCTCACGATGACCGCCCCAACAGGAACTTCTCCTTTTGAAGCGGCAACTGCAGCTTGCTCTAAAGCAAGCTGCATCCATTCACTGTCCGTTTTTAAAACATCTGTCATAAAGTCAAATTAGATCGTAATGCTTAAGAAGTTCGTTCCAACTTGCGATAGTTGTCGTTGGCGGGTTTCCAGCAAAAATACCTTTTAAGCTATTATTAACCCCTTGTTTCCATGCTGGTGACAAATCTTTATCCACTAAGCGCGCACGTACACCCTCAACGAAATCTGCATGGCGAATTTTCCAGTCAGAAATTTGTGTCTCAAGCTCAAAAACTTCATTCCATGAATGAACTTGCTTGCCCCACTGCCATAACAGCCATGTTAATGCTGCAGTTGTAGGTGAACCTTTTTGCAAGTTCTCACTGGCTTGACGAAGCCAATCGCTACGCGCATCACTTAAACCAACAATAGCATCATAATCATGCTCGAAGTTCACACCACGACATACACTATGAATCACATCCAACGAGTTTTGTAGTGGGCCTGGACCTACTGGGCGGTGCATACTATTTAAGGTATCATCAATCGCTCTAAAGTCACCTGCTGGATAATGGCTCCAATCAATATTGATCAACTTTTCAAGCACGGTACTACGTTGCGTATCACAAATATGGGTGGCCCAGCCTATACCATATGCGCCAGCTGCCGTCATAATTGAACCCGTTAAGCCAGTAAACAAGCCAATAGCACCACGATCTGCCAAGAAGCGCGTTGCGCCAACATCTGGATACAAACCGATATTAATCTCAGGCATCGCCAAACGTGAATGCGGTGTGACCAAACGGAATGGCGCAGCCATAAACAGACCTAAACCACCACCCATCACATAACCTTCGCCCCACACCAATACTGGTTTTGCATAATTATGCAATAGTAGGTCCAGTGCATATTCTTGTTCAAAGAATTTATTTGCTGTCGCTACTTCGTCATTAATCACCAATTGACGCAGCTTACGCACATCACCACCCGCACAGAATGCTTTTGGTGTCGTAGAATCTAACCAAATGGCTTTAACAGCATCATCATTATGAAAGTCTTGAAATACTTCAAATAGAGCAGAAACGATCGTTTCATCCAAAGCATGAAGTGATTTTGGTCGATTCAGACGAACAATGCGCCAACCATTTTTTGCTTCTTCTACAATCAAATCTGGATGGTAGTTTTTAGAAACGGGAGAATATGTCATGCGTCCAGCTGCCAGTCTATAGGCTCAATGCCATGTTGTTTAAGATAATTATTGGATTTTGAAAAAACTTTACAACCGAAGAATCCACCACGGTTTGCTGCCAAAGGTGACGGATGTGCCGCCTTTAACACCAAATGTTTTTCTTGATCAATCCGTTGTCCTTTCCGCTGCGCATATGCTCCCCAAAGAATAAAAACAATATGCTCTCGCTGTTCATTTAACACATCAATCACATGATCAGTAAAGTCTTCCCAACCTTGTTTTTGATGTGATGTCGGTTGACCAGCTTCAACGGTTAATACACTATTCAACAGCAAAACACCTTGCTGCGCCCAACGAGTTAAATCCCCATGTTTAGGTATTTCAATACCTAAATCTTTATTTAACTCATGGAAAATATTACGTAAAGATGGCGGTAAAGCAAGCCCTCTTTGTACGGAAAAACTGAGTCCATGCGCCTGATCGGGTCCATGATATGGGTCTTGTCCTAGAATCACTACTTTTACACTTGACAATGGTGTTGTATTAAATGCATTAAAAATCAGTGCATTTGGCGGATAAATCACTTTATTCGCCTTGATTTCTGTAACAAGAAATTGCTTTAACGCATCCATTTTTGGACTCAGTAAAAAATCACTTAATCCATATTTCCAACTGGCATCCAGCTGAATTTTATCAAGCTTGGTTTGCTGTTGTTCTGTTAAAGACATACTTGCGCCTTATTCCTTGACTTTACATTCTGTGACAAATTTCACAATTTGACTTGCAATTCTACATTCGGATTATGAAATTTGATACCTTCTTTTAACCTGCTATACATTTCAGTATCATTCCATTCTGCTTGAATTTGCTCTGAAAATTCTATTTCATTAAGAGCTAAAAGTCCCATCTGCTCATTTTCAATATCTTCAATAAAGCTTTGCGCATAACCCGTATCTGTTTCATGCACAATCACAGAATACACTTCCACGTCACCCTCACCGTTTTGAGTTACAGTCGAAGCAAGTACTTGTTGGGCAAGGTAAAAGAAGATACGCGAAAATTGCTCAGCGGATGGTGAAACTGGTAAAGATACCCAACGCGCACTAAATGTTTTACAGGCTTGAATATATTCAGGATCGTCGTTTTGCCAAAAACAAATTGCATGATCAAAAGAATCATAAAGATCTTTAATCACACCTTTGAGCAAACCAAAGTCATAGACCATTTGACCATGATCCAATTTAGAGGCTTTGAGAAGTAATTCTACTTTGTAGCTATGACCATGAATCGAACGCTTACAACGATCCGAAGTACAATTACGTACAATATGGGCATTTTCAAACTTAAATAACTTACGAATTAACATATGTCGTAATGCAATCAAACTTTCTGAGGATTAACTTTAATTATAAAGCAAAAGTTAATAGATGCTCATTTATTTTATTGTTGAAGTCGATTGACAAATCATATCAACCTGCCCAACGACGTTTAAAACGGTGCCATACTTCGATATGCCACATAAACAGTTTGTTCTTTTCGCACCAAATCACTACTAAATTGACGTTTACGCTCATTGAGCATCACGTCTATTCTTACTTTAAAATAATTGGATTGAACACCCAGAAAATCATTAACCGCAGCCCGCTGCTCTTCTTCAATCTGATTAAACGGATCAATTTCCCACAGCTCACTGACATTAGAAAAATGTTTAAGACTGGCCTGTTGTTGTTTTTGCATGTTTTGAATAGCTGATATATCCAGTTTCGGGTCAATACTTGCCAATACCAACGCAGGTGCTGTATTTATATTCACCTTTAAGGCATTGCTCGATAATGCACTGACATAAGGTGCGATAAGTTGATAATTACGACCTTCAAAACCACGAACCAACTTCAACTGCTCGATATTATAAAAAGGTCGATTTGCTGGTAAATAACCTTGAGCTAAACTTTGATAATAAGTCGATTCTGCGCCCATCGACCCACCGACTTCGTCATTTTCATCTTGCCAGTCAATGACTGCTTCTGAAAGTTGTGCAGGCAATCCAACACGCTCTAACAATTTTTCAAACCAGAGTTTTGCAGCTTCATTGACTGTTCCATCTGATTTAAGCAGCCCATTTAAATTAAATTTACCCGACTGATCTTCCAAACGCCCTGAAACAAAACCATCCTCGACTGGAAAAGCAGGCATAGGCTTTGCCCACGTTTCTTGTAGATGATCAACATCCGCAGCATTCTGTGCATCATCCACCAACAATTCAGCAAAAAAAGCTTCAGCACTTTTTGCATATAACAAGGCTTGGTTTTGTCTCATTAGATAAGCAGTACTCTCAGCCGTATTGCGCTGATGTTTCGCAATAGTCGCAGCGAGGATAGTTGCTAAAGCCACCATCACCAAAATCGTAATCAATGCAATACCACGCTGAAACCGCATCAAAAGGTGCCCCTATTCGCAACGAATATATTTAAAAACAAATGGTTTGGTATAAAGCCCGCGTGTTTCATGTCCTACAACTTAATCTTTTTGTTTTAAAAAGTCGGTATTTAACAAACTAAATATCCATTCATAACGCTCATCATTGACTGTGAGGTTTATTTTTAAACCTCGAGGCAACAGCTTGGCCTGTGCTAGATCATGATCATTTAATGTTGCTTCAGGCCACTGTGCTAATTCATTTGGATTGAGCACCATCACTTGAAATTGATCGACCGACTCCATTAAGACACTGGTTTCAGGTTGGTCATGACCTATTTGATTTAAGTTTTTATATTTATAACGATACAGTTTTTTTTCATCTGCTTTGTAAACATATTCAACCCGTTCTTCAGGTGGTATACCTTGCATTAAAGGATCTGTCACACCCGTTTTACTAAAACTAAGCTGCCCATCTTGCAGTACCAAAGCAGGCTGAATTTGATCAGCCACATTGGCTGTAATTGGAACAATTTGTACCGAGTCACGTAGCAATTGCTGATAAGCTTCTTGCAACTGCCCTAAACGTTGCTCATGTTGCGTATTTCGATCTTTGATCTTGATTAGATAATCAAACACTTTCCAGCCCAAAGCGGACAATACAGCAAAAATTGCAATCGCCACCAATAACTCAACCAAAGTGAAGCCTGAGCGTTGTTTCATGGCTGGCTTCCATCACGATGGTTAAAAAAGACCAAGCTCGTAACACCTGAATCCACTTTTCCAGTTTCAGTATTCACCAAGCTCACATGAACATTGACGCGTTGGACATTGGCACTAATCGTTGCCTGAGCCGATTTATCAATTTGCCAAGTTTCTCCTTGCTGAGTGATTTGTTTAGAGGCTGTACCTTGTAACCAATCACGATTGATTTCCATCATGGAAATTTCATTCAAAGCAACAAATTGAGCTTTGGTTCGTAAAATTGCATGTGCAGTAGACTGGGTATATTGCATACCTACTTTGGTTAAAGCGACCGCTGCGGTAGCAAAAATAGCCAGAGCAACCATCACCTCCAACAATGTAAATCCTGAGAAGTGGTTAATTCGAGCAAGATTCGATCTAAGGGGCACTGCCTCGCAAGAAAGACTCAAAGCTATGTTTGAGGGACGAGGAGTCATGAAATACTGTTTCATCCGAGCACAAGAATGCAGGCAATATTGTAAACTTTTAGCTCGCATTAATCTTACCTAAATGATCAATTTCAATTTCCGCCCCCACTGGTTCATTCGCATAATAAAATTGAACGCGTACAGGCTTAGCCTCCCCATTTCCCAGCCAAATCAATTTAGGGGCATTTTCTTGGATTAAATCATTATTTCCCGCTTTCGAAGCGTCATAATCTAAAGATTGCACTGCGAAAGAAACATTCTTGGCTAAAACTTGCTGAGGAAACTCTATATATGCTTGCCACTTTTGCTGATTTTGCATCGTATTATTTTGTTGTGGTGTAAAAGCTGTTAGTTGTGGATTTTTATATTCAATCACATTATATGAAAAATCGGCGACATCAGTTGCAGGATGAATTTCTAATGCCAACACACGTGCCTGATCATTGGCTTCTCGTGCAATTTTCTGCACATCCATTATGAAAAAATCACGGGCTTGCGCCGCTTTACGTTGATCAACCCCATTGATATTCAACATCACCAATGATGCCATAATGGCCATAATCACAATCACCACCATCAATTCAACCAGTGTAAATCCTTGAATCCTTGAAGGTGGTTTCTGTTTCATAGATCTAATCCGCTAAGCAAGATATCCCGCGGCACCCATTTGTTTAGGCATCGCCAAAGCTTGGTCAATATAAGCAACACGCAAGGTATCACGCGAACCCAAATAACGTTGATAAAAACTAGAGTTTAAAATGGCTGCCGCACCATGCGTTAAAGACCAAATAGAAGCCAAATAATCGCGTACCGTCATTTGGCTGTCGATCGACTCTAAATACCGCTCCGTCATACGAATAATCAAACGCAAACGTTGCTTACGCACTTGATAAAGCTCGGTAAATAAATGGTAGATCCCAACACCAGTCGTCGATAATCGCTCTTCGATTTGGTGAAATAACACCGTCCGTTCAGGATGATGCAAATGATGAAGCATAAAAAAAGCTAAATGTTCAGGGAACTGCTTATCCGTGTCCTGAATCATTTCAAGTAACATGCGCTCATTACGAATAATAAGCAACATATACAGTTCATCTTTACTTTGAAAATGCTTATAAAGCGTACCTTTTGCCAGATCCAATTCTGCTGCCAATGCATCAAGGGTCATTCCTGCTTCGCCATTTTCTAAAAGCAACTGTTCAGCCACTTGAAAAATTAACGCTTCTCTCGCTCGAAACTGAGCCTGACGATCCATCTTCACCCTATCACTCTCTTATACGCTTTTATCGTTTCAATTTTATTTACTTCATCTTGAGAAGGTTTTCAAAATTCTGCGTTGTGATGAAAGCCATCTCTTCCAAGGACTTATCATATACGTCTGCCAAGGCTTTTGCTACATAAGGAACGTACTTTGGTTCATTAGACTTTCCTCTATACGGCATAGGCGCTAAATAGGGGCTATCCGTTTCAATCAAGAGGCGGTCTAAAGGAACTTGTTTTGCAACATCACGCAGGTCTTGCGCATTTTTGAAAGAGACAATACCTGAAAATGACACATAATAACCACAATCTAAAACTGCTTTGGCTGTTTCCCAATCTTCAGTAAAACAATGCAAAATACCATGCGTTGATTTTTCAGCACGAATAATATCCACAGTATCTTGTTTCGCCGAACGGGTGTGCACAACAACTGGTTTTTTTACGGCTTGTGAAGCATGAATATGTCGTGCAAAACAGTCTTTTTGTTCTGCAATAAAATCTGTGCTATGAAAGTAATCAAGCCCAGTCTCACCAATCGCCCATACCTTTTCAGGTTGTGCAAGTTCAATTAAATAATCTGTACTTGCACGCGCCATAGTTTCAGGATCTTCACAAGGATGCACACCAACGCTATAACCTACATCGTTATGACGAGCCGCTATTTTTGCCAATTCAATATGGTCATCAATATCAACCGAGATGCTCATAAAGCGATGAACGCCAGCTTCACGTGCCTGCGCTAATGCTAAATCTAAACTCCCATCATAAGGCGTTAAATCCAACATGGTTAAATGGCAATGCGTATCTACAAACACAGGCGTTTCCTACTTCACTTACATAATCACATAGTGTAACTAGTTCGACCTTCAGACTTAAGACCTGCAAGCAATTTTTCCGCCTCAGATTTGTAATAAACCCCTTTCTCTCCAGAAAGCTGAATCCCAAATCCTTGAAGTTTGATTCCATTTTGTTTTTGAGAAACCCAAATAACTTTGCCCGTTAGTGGAATTTTTTGCGACTGTTCTGGCAATGTTGCCAAAACAAAGACTTCCTCGCCCAATTTCACAGGCTGCTTAGATGGAATAAACAAACCACCACCTACAACAAAAGGCATATAACTAGCATATAACGTTGCTTTATCTGGAATATTGGCTTGAATAATTCCGCCCATACGTGGTTGCATAAAATTCCCCTGTTTTAAACATCCATCAACCGAATACACAATTGGTCGAGCACTAAATTAGTTTGTACATTTTGTTCAATATATTGTTTTGACTGTTGTAGCTCAGCATAAATTGAAAACACCGTTTCAAGTGAATACTGTTCTGCTAGCACACTGAAATCCAAATCAGTGTTTTTCAACTGTTGATTTAGCTTGACACAAATCAAATCTGACAACAAGTACTCAAACATTTGAATAAAATCACTGAATGCGAGCACTTTATTCCACTTGGTCGCAATTGCCATTGGCATATTTTTATCCACCACCAACTTTTGCCAATCTTTTAAAAATTCAGCCCGTTGAGCCAACCATTCACTCTCAGATAATGCAATAGCCTGCAAAGGCATGTGGTTAGATAAATTCATCAGCAAATGTAGCTGTGCTAAGTCACTATTGGGCAAATGTTGATTTAAAAATTGCTCTGCTTGTTGCGGTTGAATCCGATCCAAAGCGAAGTGTTGTAAACGACTACGAATCGTCGCAGGCAGTTTTAAATAGTGGTCTGCCAATAAGATGATAACAACACGATCACCCGGTTCTTCAAGCGTTTTTAGTAGCGCGTTGGCTGATGCAATATTCAATGCTTCGGCCGGCTCAATCATGACAACACGCCAACCATCCACGGTTTGTTGTACAAAAGGCAAAAGATCACGGATTTTTTCAATTTTGATTTTGGCATTTTGCTTTTTATTGTCTTCATCTGTGGTGATGTGAACATAGTTAGGGTGTGTATCCGCCTTTAACCACTGACAACTTCCACACTCACCACAGGCTAATTGCTTAGCTTGTCGATTAGCACACAACACCCAAGCCAAAAACTGCTCAGCAAAAGTTTCTTTACCACAACCTTTTCTGCCATAAAACAATAAGCCATGACCAATATTGGGAAATCGTGTCGTCAACGTTTCCCAAACACTTTGATGCCACGGATAAATCTGCTCAGGCAGGGTTTGTTTCATGTCTAAAACCTAAGTCCAATTATGCAAAATGAGCCACATCCATGGCATTGAGTCGGTCTAAATCTTCCTGAGTATCGACACCTGGCGGTAAATTCGCTTCTGCAACATCTATCGCAATACGATGACCGTTTTCTAAAACACGTAGTTGCTCTAAGCTTTCAAGTTTTTCAAGTGACCCCATGTCCCATGTCACATACTCTTGAAGCAATTTCACACGATAAGCATACAGCCCCAAATGGCGATAGGCTTGATGATGTAAGCTTGGTTCTGCTTGTTTTGCTGCATCACGGTCATAAGGAATAGTGGCACGACTGAAATATAGTGCTTGCTTATATTTCGACATCACAACCTTAACAATACTGTCACGTTTAAACTCATCTAGATGCTGAATGGGCTCACACAAAGTCGACATTGAACAATCAACCTGAGTCTCTAAAAGCTGTGCAACTTGCTTAACTAAACTTGCAGGCAATAGCGGTTCATCACCTTGAACATTCACAATGATATCTTCGCTGGCCCAGCCCTTAATTTTTGCCACTTCACTTAGGCGGTCTGTACCAGATGGATGATCTGTCGAAGTTAACACCACATCCACCCCTTCAGCTTTACAGAGATCATAAATTCGCTGATCATCTGTTGCGACGCACAAATCATCAAAACCCTCTACCTTTTTAGCCTGATCAACCACTCGTAAAATCATTTCACGACCATGAATTTTAAGCAAAGGTTTACCAGACAAACGTGTGCTCGCAAAGCGCGCAGGGATAACAATGTGTTTCATAAAAAACCTTAAGAAATTTTAATACCAACAGAGGCAAGTTGTTGATGCAAAGTGTCATAACATGTGGCTGACAAAACAGCATCGACAGGAACAACCCAAATATCACGAGAATAACTTGGGTTTTGTTTCAGCAAAGCTAAAATTTTAACAGCATCTTTTTCAGTAGTAATGATCGGATTGGCATCATCAAAGACCAAATCTTCTAATTCATATTCATGATGATCAGCAAATTCATGACACTGGAACTGCTGCACGCCCATCCCTTCTAAAGTGCGATAAAAGCGCTGAGGAAATCCAATCCCCACCACAGCATAAAAGTCATCTTGCCGATTAAATACTTTGGCTTCAGTGCTGTTCAACAAATAAGGCTCTGCGACCTCTAAATGCATATGCATCCTATATGTAGGATGATCGGCATGCTCAATTACTGTTCCTTCATTGAGCCTTGACTTTGGTTCGCGCAAATAACCTTCAGGCAATAATTTCGCATTACCTAAACCACGATTATTATCCAACACAATCCATTCAATTTGACGGTTCAATGCCCAGTGTTGCAGACCATCATCACTAATAATTAGATCAATAGGAGAATGCGATAAAAGGAGCTCTATGCTTTCTTGTCGGTTTGGTCCCACAGCCATAGGTACATCTGTTGACTGCACAATCAAAGTAGGCTCATCACCGACATATTCGGGCACCGAGTTTAAGTCTACCAGTGCTGGAAAAGGCCCTTTTGCACCATAACCACGACTAATGACTCCGACTCGAATATTTTTACTTTGCAAATAACTGACGAGATGAATCAACAGCGGTGTTTTTCCACTCCCGCCTACAGTGATATTGCCAATCACCATCACAGGAACAGGAGCGGTATAGGCTTTTTTAATATTACACCGATACAGTTTTCGGTTCAGAAGAAAACCACCTCGATATAACCAAGACAAGGGTCGAAGCACAATTAACCACTTTGCCTGTGAGTTCCAAGCATCCTGAATAAACTGCGCACCTGACATGGCTTAGTTTTCCTCAAAATTACGCTGATGGAGCTGATAGTAGGCACCTTGTTTTGCAATAAGCTCGGCATGGCTACCTTGCTCTACTATACGCCCTTTATCCATCACCACAATACGGTCTGCATTTTCAATCGTCGATAAACGATGGGCAATCACAATCGTTGTACGGTCACGCATAGCTGCATCAAAAGCACGCTGAATAAAATACTCAGACTCATTATCAAGTGCACTGGTTGCCTCATCTAGAATTAATACAGGCGCGTTTTTCAAAATTGCACGAGCAATCGCAATACGTTGACGTTGTCCACCTGATAGATTAAGACCTTGTGCACCCAACTTGGTGTTATAACCTTGCGGTAATGCCATAATAAAATCATGTGCATACGCAGCTTTTGCTGCCGCAACAACCTCTTCATCAGAGGCATTTTCAAGCTGACCATAGGCAATGTTGTCACGCACAGTACGGTTAAATAAAACCACTTGTTGATTAACCATTGCAACTTGATTACGCAGACTATTGATTTCAATGTCGTAGATATCAATGCCATCAAATAAAATCTGGCCTGATGTCATGTCTTGAAAACGAACTAACAAATTTACCAAAGACGTTTTACCAGCACCAGAACGCCCCACCAGCGCAACAGTTTCACCCTCTTTTACACTGAGGTTAAAATCATGTAGCGCATGATGACCATCGGTATACACCAGATTCACATCTTTAAAGTCAATATTACCTCTTAGCGCAGGCGTTAAAGTGCCCGTATTTCTCTCTTCTGGTAAGTCTAAAATTTCAAAAACAGAATGTGCCGCAGCCATACCACGCTGAATCTTCTCATTCACATCTGTCAGTGCTTTAATCGGTTTGCTCAACATACCTGCTGCAGTAATGTAAGCCACAAATTGGCCCGCACTGGTGTCTTGCATGATTTCTGGACGCAACGCAATCCACATCACTACACTTAGCGAAATGGACATAATAAGCTGTACAATCGGACTATTTAATTGTTGTACAACCACCATTTTTAAGCCACGTCGCAAATTTTCCATAGACGTATCTTTAAAACGCTGTTGCTCATAAGTCTGACCACCAAAACCTTTGACCACCAAGTGACCATTGACTGTTTCTTGTACAACATGGTTCACATCACCCATGGTATTTTGTACTTGAATAGATAACTTACGCATACGCTTCGCAGCTTTACGAATAAGCAGACCTATCAGCGGGGCAAAAATCAAAATACATAAAGTCAAACGCCAATTGCTATAAATGAGATAGCCAAGTAAAGCAATGGTAATCAAGCCTTGTTGAACAATGGTTTTTAAGGACTCTGAAGATGCAGCCGTTAACTGCTCAACATTAAACATGATTTTTGCAGTGATATGACCACTGTTATTATCGAGATAATACTGTGAGGGCAAGCGTAATAATTTAGCAAAGACGACTTGGCGAATGTTAAAAACCAAGTTTCTTGAGATCACGGCTGTAAAATAGCCACCCATAAACAAACCTAGCCCACGAAAAAACATCACCAGTACAACCAATAATGGAAATAGCGAAGTGAAACTTTGATCACGATGCTGAATTGCCTCAATAATTTTTTCAAGCAATTTAGCGACAGAAACTTCTGTCGCTGCATTTATAGCAAAACCAATAAATACAAGAATCGCTACGCCCCAATACGGTTTTAAATAGCTCAGTAGACGTAGATAAACTTTAAAATCGTGTTTCACTAATAACCTCGGGAAGGCACTTTCGTACTAATATTGACATTTACAAATCCAAGCTGACCGGCCACATCCATTACACGAATAACATCTTGATGAGTTGCTTTAGCATCAGCAGCAATCACAAACATTAGATCACGACGGTCATTAGAAATCTGTTTAATTGCGGTATTTAATTCTGATGTATCTTTCGATGCAATCGACTGACCATTGATTGAATAGTGTCCTGTGGAATCAACAACAACTTCAATTTTATGATCAAATGTCTTGGGCGGAACTCCCTGCGCATCGGGCAAGGTTAAATTCATACGGCTAAATTGATTAAATGTGGTGGTCAGCAATAAAAACACCAAAATAAACAATAAGCAATCAATCATTGGTGTGAGGTTGATATGAATATCTTCAACTTGTGTGCGCTTGAATTTCATCGTTCACCTTAGCTCGCTTGTTTAACCACAACATCATCATGATTTTCAAGCAACGTTTCAGATTGCTTATAAAATAAAGCAGCATGAAACAAGGTCGATTGCTGTTCCAGTTCAGCAATATATTCTTGTACTAAACGCTGAAAATAGCGGTAAGCAAACAGTGCTGGAATCGCAATGAACATCCCTGCCGCTGTCGTAATCAAAGCTTTTGAAATCCCTGGAATCATCAAAGTTGGATTACTGCTGTTACCAATATCAATCATTAAGAACGACTCGATAATACCAAGTACTGTTCCTAATAAGCCTAACAACGGAGCAACAGCACTGAGTGTACCTAGAAAATTAATATTTTTTTCAAGATAGCCAATTTCCTGAGACGCTGTTGCTTCCATCTGTGCACGTGCAAACTGTTCACCTTGAGTTTTACTTTGGTAACCCACTTCCAAAATTCGCCCTAATGTTGTCGTCTGTAAATCAGACTGTTTAAGTTTAGGCAAAATGCTTTGTATGCTTTGTGTTGGAGTCAAAAGTAAATCTTTAGGTAGAACCGTCGATTTTTTCAGGCGAATAAAACGCTCCAAGCTAATCGCAACAGTAAAGATTGAACAGAGTACAAGGGGGAGCATGAGCCACCCCCCTGCTTTTACCAATTCCCACATAACACTTCCCCAAGTATTTATAAATTGAAAATAAAATTATTCAGCCAAACAAATATTCAAAATACCATCCAACTCATCGAGTGAATGATAATGAATCGTGAGCTTACCTTTGCCTTGTTTATTATGATCAATTTTGACATTTGCGCTAAAACGATCCGTCAAACGTTGCGTCAACTGCTGAATATCAGGCGCAATTTCCGTTTTTTCTTTTTCTTGCTTAGGTGCATTAAAATCACGAACATATTGTTCAGTCTGACGTACAGACAAACTCTTCTCAATTACTAACTCTGCAACTTTGAGCTGATCTTTTGCCTTCAATGTTAAAATGGCACGCGCATGCCCCATATCGAGTAAGCCCTGTTGCATAAAATCTTTCACAGGTTCAGCAAGACTCAATAAACGAAGTAAATTACTTACTGTGGTACGCGCCTTACCAACCGTGTCAGCGATTTCCTGATGGCTCAAGCCAAATTCATCATGAAAACGTTGTAATGCCATCGCCTGATCGACAGGGTTTAAATCTTGGCGCTGAATGTTTTCGATTAAAGCCAGTGCAATGGCAACTTGATCGCTCAAGTCCCTCACAATAGCAGGAACTTCTGTTAAGCCTGCAAGTTGCGCCGCACGCCAACGACGTTCACCCGCAATAATTTCATAAGGATGTTGTTCATTGTCAATTGGACGAATCACAATCGGTTGCATCACCCCATGTTTTTCAATAGATGCAGCTAGCTCTTGTAAGTCTTGCTCATTGATAAAACGACGTGGTTGATATGCACCGCGTTGTAATAAATGAACATCAATCTGCTTGAGTTGACCATGATCAAGCGCTTGTGCTTCAAGTTGTAATTTCTCTTTTTGGATTGAGCCAAGTAAGGCATCTAAACCACGACCTTTTGCTAGTCCACGTTTCTTAACGGTCATGCGTTACTTCCTTTTTTCACTTTGCTTTTCTTAATCATTTCAGCAGCCAAATGTAAATAAGCCACTGCGCCCTTTGAGCTTTTTTCAAAATAAATCACAGGTAAACCATGTGCTGGCGCCTCAGCCAATCGCACATTACGCGGAATGACCGTGTCATAGAGTTTCTTACCGAAGTATTGTTCTAATTCTTCAGATACATCCCGTGTCAGAGCATTACGTGCATCATACATAGTACGTAATACACCAATAATTTTTAACTCTGGGTTCAATGCTTGTTGAATACGATCAATCGTTTGTGTTAAATCAGCCAAACCTTCTAAAGCGTAGTATTCACATTGCATTGGAATCATCACACCATCCACTGCGGCCAAAGCATTGACCGTAATCAGACTTAAACTTGGTGCACAGTCTACAATGATGTAGTCAAATGCTTGTTCGACCTCTTTCAGTGCCTCGCGAAGGATAAACTCGCGACCTTCTTGCTCAGCAATCGCCAACTCTACGCCAGCCAAATCACGGTTTGCACCCAAAACTTTATAGCCAACCTCAGCTTTGGTAATTGCAGTTTCAATCGGCACTTCGCCCAGCAACACATCGGTCACTGAATATAGTAAGTCATTTTTTTGAATGCCTGAACCCATGGTCGCATTACCTTGCGAGTCCATATCAACCAATAACACCCGCTTTTTCAGTACTGCTAAAGATGCAGCCAAATTTACTGCGGTTGTGGTTTTACCAACACCACCTTTTTGGTTCGCAATCGCAATAATTTGTGCCATGACCCGCCCAATCCTTTGAATTTTTTAGATACGTTTTAATAAAAGTAAGTGGCGTTGTTCGTCCAAACGTGGAACCTTTAACGCAATAATTTCACAGCTAAATTCACCTTTAAATGCTTCGACTTCATCCTGTGGAATCAAACCTTTCATCGACGCAATAATGCTGTCTTGATGCATATATGGTTTAGATGCACTGATGAAATCCGTTAAAGATGCAAATGCGCGACTGGTAATAACATCAAACTGCCCAAGCTCGTTAATGCTCTCTTCATTCTCAACACGCGTTTGAACTGCAATTACATTGGTCAATTTTAAGTCTGCAATAAACTGCTTTAAAAAACGAATTTTTTTACCATTTGAATCAAGCAGAACACATTGACGCTCAGGTTGGCAAAGAGCAATAATCATGCCTGGCATGCCACCACCTGTCCCAATATCCAGTAAACGGCCCTGCGGTAAATCTCTTAAAATACTTAAACTATCTAATAAATGCTTTACCAGCATTTCTTTAGGATCACGAATCGCTGTTAAATTGTAGGCTTTGTTCCACAGCACAAGGGCATCTTGATACTTCAGCAATAGATTTAATGCTTCTTCACTCAAATCTAAGCCAAGCTTTTGACTACCTTGCTTTAAGTCTTGAAAAAATGGATGCATAAAGAAGACATCTCAATAAAATTAAACTGAAGTATACCGATTTCTAAGCCGTGGAACAGTAGTTAACGCTTAGTGATTATGCACTTAAACGTACTTACCTTGACGAATCTGTAGATCTAGATCACTTAATCGCTCAGGTGTGCCAACATCTACCCATGTTGCCTGCATTTTTTCAGCAGAAATTTTACCGGCCGACATCGCTTCTTTTAACAAAGGTGCCAATGGTCTCTTACCTGCGTCTAGTCCATCAAACATACGTGGATGAAGCACAGCAACACCACTATAAGTTAGCGCCTCACCCGACTGCTCTTGTTCAAAGGTATAAGCCCGTCCTTGATTTAAAATAAAATCCCCTTTGGGATGCTGCACTGGATTGGCAACAAAAACCAAATGGGCTAAATCCTCTCCCAAATCAACATTGAGTAATGATGCAAAGTCAAAAGTCGTCCAGACATCACCATTGATTAAGATAAAAGGTTGTGTACCCAAAAGTGGCAAAGCATTAATGATGCCACCTGCCGTTTCCAACCCTTCTTCCTCACGAGTCCAGCGAATATCGACCCCAAACTGTGACCCATCACCCAAAGCACCAATCAATATATTCGCCAGCCAAGCTGAATTAATCACAATTTCTGTGACCCCAATTTGTTTGAGCTTCTCAATATGCCAAACAATTAAGGGCTTACCACCGACTTCGAGCAAGGGTTTAGGTTTATACAGTGTGAGGGGGCGCATACGGTTGCCTAGCCCTGCTGCCAAAATCATCGCCTTCATGCAACAACCTCATATTTGCCATATTTTGCTTCAAACTTCGGCATCACTTTATCGCACATAAACTGCATAAAAGGTTGTAATTCTGCATAAGGTTTACTTTCTTCAAGTAAATACCACATCACCCGTGGTAAATCTTTGAGATAACCTGATTTGCCATCACGCTCAGATAAACGTACAAAAATGCCCAAAATTTTAATATGTCTTTGAATCGCCATTAAATCAGCATCTTGCTTAAACTGCTCAAAGTCACGCCCTTCTTTTGCTGTAGCAGGCAACAAGCCATAAAACACTTTAAACCACTGATAAACCCGCTCAGGATTCCACTGTACATATGCATCGCGTGTAATTGAAATCAGATCGTAAGTATCCGCACCAATCACCGCATCCTGAAAGTCAATCACACCTTGCTCTTGCTCATCGGCCAAAAGCATCAAATTTCGACTGTGGAAATCACGGTGCACAATCACTTGTGGCTGTGCTAAAGCAGCATTGGCTAAAATCGCAAAGGTACGTTTAATCAGCGCAGATTCAGCATCGGAGGGTTTAATCTGTAAACTAGGCAGTAACCAGTCAGTCAACAGACTCATTTCCGTCATTAATTTTTCATAAGAATATGCAGGAAAATGCCCTTTACCATCAATGGATTGCAATTGAATCAACTGCTTAAAGCTCTGCTCATAATGAGCATCGACCGTATTATCATCCAACTGTGTGGACAGCAAAACATCACCAAAATCTTCAAGCAACAACAAGCCTTGATTTAAATCTTTCGCAACAATATGCGGTACCCGAACACCATTAGCATCGAAAAATTCATCAATCGTCACAAAAGGCACACAATCTTCTTTTTCTGGTGGTGCATCCATGAGCATAAATGTTTTATTATTCAATTTGATTCTTGCATAACGACGGAAGCTTGCATCGCCTGCTAAAAAGTTAATTTCAAATTGATCTGAACCAAGTACAGATGAAATCCAAGTTTGTATCAATTGTTCACGTTGTGTATTCATTTGCGATAAATTCTAATACAGGCTGAGTTTTTAAAGTGCTAAGTGTAGCCACTTATCAACTTTTTCTCTATGATGCGACAATAATTAATTGCGATTAAGCATACTTGGTAAATGAGACACATGAAGCATCAGTTTAAATTTAATCCTTTAGCGACTGCGATATTTACCCTTCTTTGTGGTAGCTCAATCACAAGCTATGCTGCAACATCGTCTACTTCTATTTCAGACGAACAACAATCACTGAAACAAGCTTTACAAGAAAGCTATCCAGGGCAAAAGTTCTACGAGCAATACTATGTTGATAAATCGTCTCCTGAAGCTCAGCAACGGCAAGGTAAGTATTTAAGCTCAGCCTATTGTCAAGGAACATGGTTGACGCCTGTAAGCCCTGAAACCAAAGCTGTTGATGCTGCCAATGCAACCTCTACAATCACTGCGGATTATGGTCATTATAATCCACAAGGCGACTCTGTTCTTGAAGGCAATGTGCTTATTGACCAAGAAGGGCGTCAAATTCGTGCCGATAAAATCACCATTGATCAGACACAGACTTTTGCCAATGCAGAAGGTCGTGTGCAAATGGCGCAAAGTGGATTATTGGCTCAAAGTGATCAAATCAATTACAACCTCAAAACCCAGCAAGGTGACTTAAAAAATAGTTTTTATATTGCTGAAGAACAACATGCGCATGGACGTGCAGAACAAATTTTACGTCAGTCGCAAACAACCACTACCTTAAAAAATGCAACTTATAGTACATGTCCGCCAGAAAAAGCACCGACTTGGAAAATTCAAGCAGATGAAATAAAACTCAATCAAGAAACAGGCCGTGGTGAAACGCGTGGTACCAAACTTTATATTAAAGATGTGCCTGTACTCGCAGTTCCTTATTTCAACTTCCCTATTGATGACCGACGCACTACAGGTATCTTGACACCAAGTTTCGGCTTCACCAATGATGGAGGCATCGAACTTGCAGTCCCTGTTTATTTAAATTTAGCACCAAACTACGATGCAACCATTACGCCTCGTTACATCAGTGACCGCGGACCTATGATTGAAGGTGAGTTTAGATATCTCACTGAAAATTTCGGTTCTGGCCAAATTTGGGGTGGTTTCCTTTCATCTGATCGCAAGTATGATGATCAAGACCGTAAAGACTTACACTTTTTACATAACTGGCAAATTAACGAACAATTTTCGACAAACCTCGAATATAACTACGCATCAGATAAAGACTATTTTACGGACTTAAGTAATAATCCAAATACAAAAACAGATCTAAATCTTCGTCGTGCATGGGAACTCAACTATAAAAATGGGATCCCAGGCTTAAAAGCTCAGCTTAAAATTGAAGACTTCCAAACACTGGATGAAACAACACCCTACGTTGACCGTCCTTATGCCCGCTTACCTCAGTTTTTACTCAACTATAAAACTGGTAATGCTTTAGGCTTAGAATACGAATTTAATAATGATACAGCCTACTTTAAAAAGGATTTTGGTACGATTGATGGCGATACCAACGACAGTTTCGAACCAAGTGGTACACGTGTCTACAATGACTTTTCTGTACGTTACAACTATCGTACACCTTGGGCATTTGCGATCCCACAGATCTCTATCCGTAATGTAAATACATTCTATGACCAAGACACGATAAATGAATTTGATAGCACGAATCGTTCATCAAAAGACAAATCATATACTGTTCCACAAATTACCTTTGATGCTGGCTTAACCTTTGAAAAAGAAGGCACATTCTTACAAACCCTCAGTCCGCGCATGTTCTATGCGTATGCTCCATATAAAAATCAAGATGGTGCACCAAACTTTGACTCTGTAGCCGCATCCATTAACTATGATCAACTATTTAGCCCTAATCGTTTCTACGGTCATGACCGCTTAGAAGACAATAACTTCTTGTCGTTAGGGCTCAGTTATAGCTTATTTGATACTGTCGGTCTGGAACGCTTAAAAGCAAGTGTTGGTCAAAGCTATTATTTTGAAGACCGTCGTGTGACTCTTGATCAAACCACAGATTTGTTTGATAACGAAAAACATACTGGTCCAATTGTTAGCGTATCAAGCCAACTCTCACAAAACTTTACCCTTGGTGCTAATTCGGCTTGGATGTCAAATGGCGACAATGCTCAACGCGATTTACAGTTGTATTACACAGGGGATAAAGGCAATTTATACAATGTGGGCTATTACTACCGCAAAGAAATCGCGAACCGCCAAGAGCACTACGATCAAGTGGTTGCATCTTTTGTACAACCTGTACATAACAACTGGCGTATTATGGGCCATGCTCAGTATGACCTTGACAATAATGTCGCGCGCGAATACTTACTAGGCGTCAATTATGAAGCATGTTGCTGGGGTATCTCGGTGTATGGGCGCGAGTATTACAACGACTTAGATGACGTTAGCGATTCAAGTGTAAAACCAAACCGTGCAATTATGGCTGAAGTCACCCTAAAAGGCTTAGGAGGACTAAACAGCAAACTTTCATCATTACTAGAAAATCGTATTCTAGGCTTTAACAATATTAATCAGACTTGGACAGACCGTTAATGAAGACAAAACAGTTCAAACAATTTTTTAAAGCGAGTGCTTTAGCTTTAGCTCTCGCAACCGCTATTCCAACTTTTGTACACGCGTCGGATGAAGTTGTTGCTGTTGTCGATAACAGTGTTATTTTAAAAAGTGACTTAGAAGCAAGCATGGCTGAAGTTAAGCACCAACTTGAAAGTCAGAAAAAACAAGTTCCACCTGAGCAGTATTTAGCACAGCAAGCTTTAGAACAACTGATTATTCGTCAAACCCAGCTTGAACAGGTTAAACGCTACAACATTCAACCTGATGAGAAAAGCTTGAATGATGCTGTTTTAAATGTCGCAAAACAATCTGGAACAACAAGCCTAGAAGCATTTCAACAAAAGTTGGACAAAATGGCACCAGGAACCTATGCCTCTTTGCGTAGTCGTATTGCTGAAGATTTAGCGATTAGCCGTTTACGCCAACAAATCGTCACCTCTCGTATTCAAATCTCAGATCAAGACGTTAAGAACTTCTTAAATACCCCACAAGGTCAAGCCGCATTAGGCAATCAAGTACATGTCTTACATGTGCGTGTTTCTGGTGACAATGCTGACGCTGTGGCGAAACAAGTCAAAAACGTTCTCGCAAGCGACAATGATGTAGCTGCAATTTCTAAAAAGTTCAGCACAGCCAACACCAAAGTTGAAGGTGCAGATATGGGCTTTAGAGCACTTTCTGATATTCCAAGTGAACTTGCTGCACGTGTGAGTCCACTCCAAGTTGGACAAACCACTGACCTTATTACAGTCCGTGATGGCGTACATATTTTAAAGTTAGTTGAACGTAAAGGTGCAGAGCAAAAAGCCATTGTACCCCAATATAAAGTACGTCACATTCTTATTCAGCCATCAGAAGTGGTTAGCCCTGAAAACGCAAAACAAATGATCGACAACTTGTATAATCGTGTAGAAAAGGGGGAAGATTTTGCAATTTTAGCTTCGACCTATTCAAACGATACAGGTTCAGCACGTGATGGTGGTAGTCTTGGTTGGGTTAGCCCTGGCGTCATGGTGCCTCAGTTTGAAGAAACCATGAAGAATACCCCTGTTGGACAAATTAGCAAACCATTCCAGACTCAGTTTGGTTGGCATATCCTACAAGTGACAGAAACACGTCAGCAAGATATGACGACTGAATACCAAGAGCGCATGGCACGTCAAGTTTTAGGTGAGCGTCAATTTGATGCTGAACTAGATAGTTGGTTACGTGAAATTCGAAATAAAGCTTATGTTGAGATCAAAGATCCAAATTTAGACCGTAAAAATAACAAGTCTTAAAATGTGTCACAAAAAAATTTTAAATAAAAAAAGCCTCTCAGCAGAGAGGCTTTTTTTTATCAATTAACGATTGTTTTCGTCATCTTGAGAGTCTTCAAATTTTGATTCGCCATCAAAACCTGCAGATTGACCACCGAAGCCACCTTGACCACCAAAGCCGCCTTGACCACCGAAGCCACCTTGTTGACCACCGAAGCCGCCTTGACCGCCGAAGCCACCTTGACCGCCGAAGCCACCTTGACCACCGAAGCCACCTTGACCACCAAAGCCACCTTGTTGACCACCAAAGCCACCTTGTTGACCACCAAAGCCGCCTTGTTGACCACCAAAGCCGCCTTGTTGACCAGCACCAGCAGGCGCACCAGCAGGACGTGGATTACGTGCAGGAACAACAGTAGAAATTGCATGTTTGTAAACCATTTGGCTTACCGTATTTTTTAATAAAACAACATATTGGTCGAAAGATTCAATATGACCTTGTAATTTAATACCATTCACAAGGAAGATAGATACAGGAATACGTTCTTTACGGAGAGAATTTAAGAACGGATCTTGCAAAGTTTGACCTTTAGACATGTTATAACTCCAAAAAAAATTAAAAATCAGCGCAAAAAACTATCTTTATTTTTCAATTAAAAATTATAAAAAAGACAGTAGCTAAATTTTGCTTTATCCGTAGCAGTTTCGCAAGTCTTCTTGTGCCTGCGTGATCGTTGAATAGGTTGTAAATTTATGTACTTCTTGCAAAGATCTTAACCAAGTGTATTGACGTTTGGCAAGTTGTCGTGTCGCAAAAAGTGCTTTATCCTCCATTTCTTGTTGTTTTTCGACAGTTTTATCTCCTTTTTGTAAAAATTCGAGTGCTTGTCGATACCCAACTGAGCGCATAGAAGGTAAATTTTCCTTTAAATCGTATTTTTTCATAAGAGCTTCCACTTCATTCAAAAATCCGATATCCCACATAATTTTCAAGCGCTGTGCAATTCTTTGGTGCAATTCAGCTCGATCTGGCACTAAGGCATAATTATGAAAACTATAACGATAAGGTACATTTTTAGGCTGTTCTGCCTGAAGCTTAGTAATGGGCTGCCCAGTCAACTTATAAACTTCTAAAGCACGAATAATCCGTTGTTTATCACTCACTTTAAATTTATCGCACGCCAAAGGGTCCACACTGCATAATTCTGCATAAACTGCGTTCCAGCCCTCACTTTCAGCTTTAGACTCAATCTCAGCACGAACAGCATAATCAGCACTAGGTAAATTACTCGAAAGCCCCTCTAATAGTGCTTTAAAATAGAGCATGGTTCCACCGACTAAAATCGGAGTTTTGCCACGTAAATGCATATCGTCAATCAAGCGACAAGCATCCTCAACAAAATTTGCAGCGGAATACACTTCTAAAGGTGTAATAATATCAATCAAATGATGTGGATACTGTAACAACTCTTCTTTGGTTGGCTTAGCTGTACCAATATCCATATCCTTAAAGACCAGTGCTGAGTCTACAGAAATGAGTTCAAAATTCCCTTGCTCATAGAGCTGACATGCCAAAGCAGTTTTACCACTTGCAGTTGGCCCCATTAAATTGATGACCGGCAATTGAGTTGACATGTACAACTACTCTCCTCGAGCAAAAAGCTTATCTAGTTGAGCCAATGGAAACGCACGCCAAGTTGGGCGACCATGGTTACATTGGCTGGCAAATTCAGTTTGTTCCATTTGACGAAGCAAGGCATTCATTTCAGAAAGACCTAAAATGCGATGCGCGCGGACAGCACCATGACAGGCCATACCCGCTAAAATTTGATCACGCTTTTGCAGTAAGCCCTGCGCTTCATCATTTGGATCCAAATCGTTAAGTAATTCAGGTACCAGCGCTTCAAAGTTGGCTTTATGTAAAATCGCAGGTACACCACGAACAATCACCTGCTCATCACCATATTGATCAATTTCAAGACCTAAACGCGCCAATTGATCTTTAAGCTCTTCCACTCGTGTCGCTTGCATCCGTGTGATATTAATCACTTTGGGAATGAGTAACTGCTGAGAAGTCCAGAACTCTGGTTTATCCCATGCGGACTTCATTTGCTGTAGCAGAATACGTTCATGGGCTGCATGCATATCAACAATAATCAGCCCTTCTGTATTTTGAGCCAACACATAAA
Organism: Acinetobacter halobius; assembly: GCF_044130335.1. NCBI lineage: Bacteria > Pseudomonadati > Pseudomonadota > Gammaproteobacteria > Moraxellales > Moraxellaceae > Acinetobacter > Acinetobacter halobius. Next base: position 24,225 of record NZ_JBIQOD010000017.1, on the reverse strand, counting down.
TACCGTGCAATTGTGCAATGGCAATTCCCAACGGATGTTCATCAACTTTAGGGCTTTGCACTGTAAAATCAGCCAAAGGCTGAGCTTGATCAACACTAGATGACGTATCACGCAAAGGCGCTAAATAGCTTTGCAAGGCATTATTAAGCTGTTGTGAACCCTGATAACGCGAAGTTTGCGTAGAATAATGAACACCTTGCGGTTGATTTGAACTAAAGTCAGTGAGCACATCCGATGGGGCTTGCTCACCAGTTTGTTCAGACTCAACATGACGATGCAACTGCAAAGGCTCTTGATAGCGAGGCTGCACAGACATCAAAGCTTGATCCTCTGCAATCTTCATTGCATCAGATAAATCTGCGGTTGCCGTTTGAAACTGCGATAAAGTCTCTTTGGCATAGTGCCGGACAAACTCATGCACTTCACGCTGATTTAAAAAGCGAATTTCATGTTTAGTCGGATGTACATTGACATCAATATTTTCAGGATCGACTTCTAAAAACAACAAATAACCCGCGTGCTGATGACCATGTAAAATACCGTCATAAGCCATACGTAGCGCATGAGAGATGGTTTTATCTTTAACAATTCGACCATTCACATAAACATACTGCAAGTCTGCTTGCGCACGAGCATCAGAAGGATGTCCCAACCAACCTGTTAAACGCATGTTGATACTATCCGCATCCATCCAATACGCATTTTCAGTAAATGCACGACCGAGTAACTGTTGTACGCGCTGAAAACGTAACTCACCACTATCGGCAATCGGTAAGTTCAACTTGATGCTTTGATTATGTTCAAGCACAAAACGAATATCGAAATGAGTCAATGCTAAACGTCGAACGATTTCTTCAATATGACCAAACTCTGTGCCAGGTTTTTTGAGAAATTTGCGACGTGCAGGCACATTAAAAAATAAATCTTGTACCCGAATATGCGTACCTTTCGGTGCAGCTACAGCCTGAATCTCTTGATGGTCAAACGCAGTTCCATTAACTTCGACTTGATAGCCAATCCCATCATCCGCTTGACTACTGGTCAAGGTTAAACGCGAAACTGCTGCAATAGACGCTAAAGCCTCTCCACGAAAACCCAAGCTGACAATTGCATGTAAATCTTCTACAGTTTGGATTTTACTGGTCGCATGGCGCATCACCGCCAAAGGGAGATCTTCAGCGTGAATCCCTCGACCATTGTCCATGATTTCAATTAAAGTACTGCCGCCTTGCTCTACCCGAATAATCAACTCTGTCGCACCTGCATCAATCGAGTTTTCGAGTAACTCTTTGACCACAGACGCAGGGCGTTCAATAACTTCACCTGCTGCAATTTGGTTGGCTAAAGCAGGATTCAGAGTCTGAATACGACGTATCTTTAAATCATCACGCATTGTTTAATTGGCTCTCTAAAGCTTGTAATAATGCTACTGACTGAAAACTCAATGTGGCATGTCGTGTCAGCTCATCTTCAGATTTTTGAATATCAATAATTAAGTCCGCCTCAGGGATTTCATCTCCCCCTTTAGATGGCCATTCAAATAAAAACAGTGCATTGGGTGTTTCTAAATAGTCACGAATGCCCATTAACTCCAACTCATACGGATCGTTTAAACGATACAAGTCAAAATGGAAAATATCATGCCCTTGCACTTGGTAAGGTTCAACCAAGGTATAGGTTGGGCTTTTCACGGAACCTTGATGCCCTAAATGCTGTAAATAATGACGTGTTAAGGTGGTTTTTCCTGCCCCCAAATCCCCAATCAAATACACCACACCCGTCGTAAAATGCTGTGCCAAAATTTTCGCTAAATTTTGGGTATCTTGTTCATTATTGAGCGTTAAATTAAATGAATACTGCATAATACTCACGACAAGTGGCAAAAGAGTAATTATGATAGCATCGCACCCATAAAATGCCCAAGTCGCAAGTTTGAAAACTCGTATTTTCCTGTATCAACCGCCTAGATATTACCTACAAAAAACATGTCCAACCACCAAACTTCTGAATTTTGTCCACCTATGCTCAAAGGCGTCAGTGCCAGTAAGGTGTACTTACCTAAACTTCAACCTATACCTAAAAGCATATTTGCTTATTTATGTGCGCAATTTCAGCACATTGAAGCTGCGGAATGGCGACAGCGTTTCTTGGATGGCTTGGTCTATGACGCTGTAGGTAATGTGCTCAGCACAGATTCGGCATATCTTGAAAATCAACATGTGTTTTATTACCGCTTTTTAGCGCATGAAATTGAAGTACCATTTCAGCATGAGATTTTATTTGAAAATGATCATTTCTTAGTGGTAGATAAGCCACATTTTCTAACTATCAGCCCAACGGGACAATATGTTCAACAAACTCTTTTAGTTCGCCTAAAACAACAGACAGGTATTGAGCATTTAACCCCTATCCATCGCTTAGACCGTGAAACTGCAGGCTTAGTACTTTTCTCCAAGCGCATTGAAACGCGTGGGGCTTATCAACAAATGTTTGCGGAACGGCGGGTGCAAAAGACCTACCATGCAATTGCACCTTTTAACCCAGAACTTAATTTCCCACGAACTGTAAGGTTACACATGCAAAAAGGTGAACCGTTCTACACTATGCAGGTATTAGACAAAGCACCCAATAGTGAAACAGATATTTCGTTGTTGGAATATGACTCAACATGGGCAAAATACGAGCTTAAACCACATACAGGAAAACAGCATCAACTGCGTGTACACCTTAATTCTTTAAGCTGCCCGATTAAAAATGACCCGTTCTATCCTAAAGTTGTACACAAAACCGACGATGATTTCAGCCAACCATTACAGCTTTTAGCCAAGAAATTATCATTTAAAGACCCAATAACTCAACAACTTATGCTGTTCAACTCTCACTTTGAATTGACACTGTAATATAATTGTCATTACAAAATAATTTAAAATTCCATTGTGTGAATATTGAAATTACAATGGAATTGATTAAAATAACTTCTACCCTTTAAGTGATTCAAATTATTTAATAAATCATGAGAAAAACAGAAGTCTATCAAATTCGACTCGATTCCCAAGAAAAGAAACAAGCATTTGCCGTGTTTAAACAATTGGGGATTACACCTGCACAAGCCGTTCGTTTGTTCTTCAAACAAGTGGTTTTAACCAAATCTATCCCATTTTCAATTGAAAATCAGAACATCAATCTTGAACAGCTGATTAAGCTACGTAAGCTCAAGCAAGAACAAAAAGCAGTCGAACAAATCACAAGCCCCGACTCTACAGCCACTAATGATTTATTTGCCGATGATGAACACATTGATCTATTTGAAGAATTAGCTGCAATTTTGGGTGAAAGTGACAAAACTTAACAGTGTTGCATTTCTAAACAAATTTTAGAAATATCCTGTTCAAAACTTCGGTATGCTTCATGTAAACATTATAAAAAACAGCATGGAGTAATACATGATTGTAAGACGTGCCACCTTAGAAGACTTAGAAAAACTTGCTGTATTATTCGATGAATATCGCCAATTCTATGGCGCATCTTCCAACTTAAGCCTTTCCCAAAAGTTCCTCAAACTTCGTCTTGAAAATGAACAAAGCGTGATTTTTATTCATGTCAAAGACGATGTGATTACTGGTTTTGTCTTATTATACTTAGGCTTTTCTTCCGTGGCTTGTGCAACGTATTATATTTTAGATGATGTCTATGTCTCACCGCCACATCGTCGTCATGGCTCTGCAAAACAACTCATTGATACCGCAATTTTGTTTGCTCGTCATGAAAAAGCGATTCGCATAACACTTGAAACGCAAAAAAATAACTACCAGTCCCACAGCCTATATGAGGCTATGGGTTTTGTAGCGGATAGCGAATTCAAAACCTATCACTGCTTCTTATAGCTACTGATTTATATGCCGTTTTCATGAGGGCTGCTAAGACGAGTCTTGGCTAAAGCGACTTGTTCCTCATTTAAATACACCCATCTTCCCTCGACTAAATCAGACAATGTGATTAAGTCGAGTTCTCCAATTTGCTGACGATGCAAACATTCCACCTTATTGCCGACAGCTGCAAGCATACGCTTTACTTGATGATACACTCCCTGATGCACCGTCATTTGCAGTTCACATTCAGCTAATCGTTTTACCCCTGTTGCTGCAAATATCCCTTTTTCATTACGTAACTCAACGCCTTGTTCTAACTGCTGGATTTGTTCATCTGTAATAGGATCAGCCGTTTGCATGCGATACACTTTGGCCACATGCTTTTTAGGATGTGTCAATGCCTGTAAAAACTGACCATCATCAGTAAGCAACAACAAGCCAGTCGTGTCTTGATCCAGACGTCCAACACACTGAATACCACGATTCAAGAGCACATCATCAAACAAATCAAAAACACTAAAGTGGTGTGTTGCCTGATGTGAACACTCATAACCCTGAGGTTTATTTAAGGCAATATAGACTTTTTCACGATATTCAAAACTCTCATCATGTACTTTAAAGTGCAAACCATCTAATTTGAGTTTATGTTTAGGGTCTGTAATGATCTGCCCATCAATTTCGATGGTTGCATTTTTAATCAACTGTTGGCAATGCTTCCGCGAACCGAATCCTTGCGACTGCAACATTTTTTCCAACAGCATCAGCACACCACTTTTTCAAATAAAGGCTCATTTTATACTGAAATACAGGAACATCAATCAAAGGACTCGTATCATTCGGCAGACTGGCTAAAAAAACGTTACAATGCACATGTTTTTTTGACCAGTCTCCCCCCTATGCCGAACTTAGATTTGAACCTGATCGTCCTCCTCATCCTGCTGGCTTGCGGTATTTTCAGTCACAATTCTGCGGTAACCATTGCTGCGGCTGTACTCATTATTTTACGCATGACGCCACTGAGCGAATACTTCCCGCTAATCCAACAACATGGATTAAATATCGGCATTATTATTTTAACGATTGCCGTTTTAGTTCCTATTGCCAGTGGTAAAATTAGCGGTGAAAGTATTTTTAAATCTTTCTTAAGCCTTAAATCATTACTAGCGATTGCGATTGGCGTTTTAGTTGCATGGTTAGGTGGACGCGGTGTGAAACTCATGTCGAATCAACCAGATGTAGTTGCAGGTCTGTTGGTTGGAACTGTAGCAGGGGTTGCATTACTGCGTGGTGTACCTGTGGGCCCATTAATTGCCGCAGGTCTACTGACCTTATTAATTGGGACGGGACAATCTTAAATACATGTATCGTAGCTGAAGTCACATTTCAAATATTCACTGAGTTGGCGCTATTTTTGCTTTATCTAAATTAGGCATGACTTTATGGAATAATCAATTAAATGTAGACAAACCAATAGATACTGTATTTAAGAATACTCAGGCATCGCATAGATTTTAGTGTTATTGAATTAACTTATAATATTTTTGAACAACCTAATTTTTATGTGATAAAGAACGTATAATATTTTTCATTTCACTCTCTATTTATGTCCATTCAAAAAAATAGCAGCCCATCAACAGGTCACTTATCTGTCATTATTTTAGCCTTGGCACTCGGTGGTTTTTGTATTGGTACGACTGAATTCGTTGCGATGGGACTCATCCAAGAGATATCGCAGAGTTTCAAGCTTAGTATCCCTATCACAGGGCATTTTATTAGTGCTTATGCTTTGGGCGTGACAATTGGCGCGCCTGTCATTGCCATTTTGGCTGCAAAAGTGCCACGAAAAATACTCTTAATTGGACTCATGTTGTTTTATGGCATTGCCAATGCAAGCACCGCACTTGCAAATAGTTATGAGTCTATGCTTATTTCTCGTTTTATCGCAGGCTTTCCACACGGCGCATACTTTGGTATTGCTGCTCTCGTGGTTGCAGAGTTTGCTGGTAAACAAAAGCGTGCTTTTGCTGTTGCAATGCTGATGATGGGCCTAAATGTCGCGACCGTGATTGGCGTACCTCTTGCAACTTGGCTCGGACAACTCTATGGTTGGCGGGCAGGTTTTGAGTTTTCGGCATCTATCGCATTTTTAACTGTTGTCGCGATTTGTTTTGGCCTACCCCAAATGCAACGTGATCACACTGCAAGCATTCAAAATGAGCTCCGCGGACTTAAAAATACACAAATGTGGATGACTCTTGCTGTAGGGGCAATTGGTTTTGGTGGACTCTTTTCGGTTTATAGTTATGTATCACCCATTTTGACTGAATATACCCATGCCAGCATTCAAGTTGTTCCTTTTGCACTGGCATGTATCGGGCTAGGTTTAGTAATTGGAGGTGCTGTTGCAGGACACTTTGCCGATAAAAACCTAAACAAAGCCATCATTTGGGTATTGATATCCAATGCCTGTTCTTATGTGCTTTGTGCATTATCAATGGATCATCTTGCGACGGCTCTTATTGCGCTATTTTTAGTGAGTTTCAGTATTGCTGGTCTAGGACCTTTACTGCAAACCCGCTTAATGGATGTTGCTGGTCATGCCCAAGGTCTAGCTGCTTCACTCAATCACTCTGCCTTTAATATTGCCAATGCTTTTGGTGCTTTTATTGGTGGCTGGCTCATTAGCCAAAATCTGGGCTGGTTAGCACCGATTTGGGTAGGTACCTTATTAAGTCTAGGCGGTCTAATCATCTTGCTACTCGCCTTTCAGCATGAAAAAAAGTCAATGTCTATATCTAAAGATGATGTAAATCAAACCTGTTAGACCAATCTAGATTTCTATTCAGATAAAGTAAGGCATGTGTATCAACATTCGATTTGAACGTTGATACACATGCCTCTTTACACCGATTTATTCAGGTAGCTTCTTCCCACAATGTGGACAATACGCATACTGATCACGCTCTTGTTTTAATGACTCTTCTTTTTGCTCACGTATAAGCTGCAAAATAATATCTTGTGTTTGTTCTTTGGTCAGTCCAACCTCTTTACGAACTTCCTCAATTTTTTCTGTTTCTAGGACAAAGTCAATGTCGCTATTCTGGATTAACTCTCGAAATCTGAGTTCTAGTTGTTCTTTGCGCTGCTCTAGTTCATTGGCCAAACCATTTGCCAAGATACCTGCGGGTAATGCTGCTAAACCTACACCTAAAATAGTAATGATCGCACCCAAGAAACGTCCTAGCGGTGTAATAGGTGTCACATCGCCATACCCTACGGTGGTCAGTGTAACCACAGCCCACCACATGGAAGCTGGAATAGAACTAAAAACCTCAGGTTGTGCCTGACTTTCAATTAAATATACCCCCGCAGCCGCCATAATGATCATAATCATTAAAATGAAAATAACCGCTTGAAATGAGCCTTTTTCGCGCTCAATGACCCGCAATAGAATTTGTAGAGAGACAAAGTAGCGGGTTAACTTGAGAAGTCGGAGCAAACGAACGATTCTTAAAAAACGTAAATCGAACTGAACAAAGAAGTTTAAATATGCAGGTAAAATCGCCAAGAGGTCGATAATTGCCCCGCCACTTTTGACCCAATTTAGGCGGTTTTTCCAATCCGACTCAAAACTATTAGCTTCAGTAATTGACCAAAAACGTAAGAGATATTCAATCGTAAAAACGATGATCGAGAAGATTTCAAAATAATAGAAAAAGTCTTGATACAACACATAGTACTTCTGTACCGACTCCAACAGCACAGCAGCAGCATTACTCATAATCAGTACAATGAGGAAATAGTTCAGCCCTCGGCTTAAGGGTGTCTCATAGTCTTCATTATGCAAATTGTTATAAACAAATTTGCGTAACATGTACCAAGCTGTCAATTTCATTACGATTTTACGTTATTCTTATCCCTTAAAATTCAGTTTAACCGAACTTAACAGCAAAGTAAGTAAGAAATTTCGGTACGAATCGTACAACTGCGGCAGCATTATTCAATATAGAGTAAGGCCAAGCGCACTTGGTCATAGCCCATACGCGGATTGGTTAACTCTACAATCGGACGTAGTTTAATTGCGCCATCTTCACTAAAGTGTTCAGCTTGCTGACGTTTCATGAGACGTTTATAAATTTTTCGCACTTGCTCTACCACTTCTTCGCCTGGATGAGCTACAGAAATGTCTAAGCCCTGTTCTTTATGTAGCTTCGCCAAATGGTTGATAATCGTTGCAGCCGTCAACCCTCGCTCTTGGGCGATATCGGCAATTTCATAACCACCTTCAAAAAGTTCACGTGTTTCATCGAGTGTTGCAGAAGCATAGTTGGCTTTACCTGCATTACGGGCAATTTTCTTTTCATTACGCTCAATCTCAACTTCATTGAGCGTTCCGCCACAGTGACGAATAAAGGCCTTGTGTTGTGGCTCTAGATCAATGACCTCAAAGTGTGTTTCGGCTTCATCGGAAAGTTCTTGGAAACGGCGATCTGCTTTAATGGCAAGACTGTCTAGCTCTAAGGCTTGTTCATTAAAACCCAGTAGTCTTAAACCATCCAAAGTCTTTAACCGTGACAAAGCCACATAGCCCTGTCCTTTTTCAAAAGTATGGCTCAGGTTAATTTCTGCTGCTGCTAAAGTCATGCCTTGAGATTTGTGAATGGTGATGGCCCACGCTAAGCGCAATGGAATCTGCTGAAAACTGGCAATGGTTTTACCTGCATCATTGTCCACCGACCATGTTTCAGGCTCAACCACCAGTACTGTACCATCAGTCAGTTTTACTTTTGGTAAGACTCCGAAATCATCATCTTCTTCAAAGCCAACCACCTCACCCAAACTACCGTTAATATACCCCACGTCAAAGTTGTTCTTTACAAACATCACTTTGGCATTTTTCTTGAGAGTGAGGTTTTCAGGTGCGCGTACAGACGACTTTAACGTTTCAATAAGCTTGTCATTGCCATCACACACCGCCTCAAACTGACGACCTTCATTTTCAATTTCATTCAAATGTTTGAAGTTGATGGTGTCCACGTCCATATTATGGGTGTATAAACGTGTGAATATTTCACCAATATCCTGCTGACGTGTGGCTTGTAAAGCTTGCAAATGCTCGGAGCGGATCGTTTGGCTACGGATAGCATTTAAAATATCGTTGAGGTAGTCATTGCCCTGACGGTGCTGTTCGGTCAAATAGCACACACGAAACTTGGCTTCCACCCAAGCATCAGACATAAAACAGAACTTATCGCGATTGCGTTCTTCATTTTTCCCCACGGGTGGTAACTGGAAAAAATCCCCTGCAACAATGACCTGAATTCCACCAAATGGTTCTTCACTTTCTTTAAAGAATTTTAAAACTTTATTGACCAAATTGAGCTGTTTCGCATGTAGCATCGAAATTTCATCAATAATTAACACTTGGGCATTTTCTAAATGCTCTTTTAAATATTTACGTTCTTTCATGCGTTTGAGTTCATCTTCCCCTAACGCATCTTTAATACCTATACCAGCCCAAGTATGAATCGTCATACCATTCATATGTGTTGCAGCTATACCTGTAGAGGCTGTGATCGCCACAGGCACTTTACGGGCTTTTAAGTAATTAATGTATTGGTTCAATGTATAGGTTTTTCCTGCACCAGCGGAACCAGTTAAAAAGACATTTTCGCCCGCTTTTAGAAGTTTGAGTGCAGTTTCTTGCTTCATAAGACCTATACCATTGATGAACGGCTATAGCCTACCGAGTTTTTGCTAAAAAGTTAAGCAGATCTCGTCATATAGAAGTTCTTGTGCGACAAATTAAGTCGAGTGTTGTTGAAATTTTAACAGCCCTTTTGTCGTTCTTGGTTGAGCATCGCAATAAACTGCTCTGCCACTAACACATCGTCAGGAAGTGCCTTTTGGTTGTTTGGATATTCCAACTGATCAAATAACAACTGCCCCGCGATATAATAGCAGCCAAGTGTTAAGTGGCGCTGTGCATCAGTATGACTCATATGAAAGGCCACGTATTCATTGACAATAATTCGTTCAGCAAAGCTTGCCGCTAAACAATGTCTAAACCGACGAGACTCTGCGATGATGCGATCAATATCTTTAAGCTCCTCAAATACCCAACTTTCAATAAAATAATAAGCTTCATGACTGATCGGTTGCCATGACACATGACCGACTTTCCGTTTCAGTTCAGCAAGTAACTCTTGGCTATGTAATTGATCATGCCATTGCACAGCCTGATGAAATAGGCCATTCCATGTGACATTTTTTAAAACATCCTTTTGCGTCTCGAAATGTTCAGGTAAATAATCCCGGACATAAGCATCAAACACCGAAACCCGCAATGGCGGATGATTCAGATAAAAAAGTTGTCTAAAGCTTTCGATAGGCAGTTTGTACTGCTGCAATTGGCGATAAAAATCACGATGTTGTTGGTTTTCTTCACTAAAATAAATCGCTAATTCAACAGGTAGTTTTTGTGCAATTTTATCTAAATGCTGAATGTAAGCCTGCATGACTCGACTCAATTTTGTATAAACTTTTTTACCCCATTCGGGTTGCTGCTGTACTACACGGTGCAGTAGTTCTAACCATTCATCCAAATACAAAATCGACGGGCTGATTGCTATACGCTGATCATCCATATCTTGGCGTCTATTTTTTAAGACGACATGCTGGTTGGCTTCCAACTCAAACCATTGCTGTTCTATAGCATGTTCATAACAGCTTTGGATAAACAAACGTGCTGCAACATGCTGAAAGTACCTTAAAGTTACTAAAATAATTTCAGGATGATAAGACTGTGTATCCAAATAACTCAAAGCAGTCACAGCAACACGTACACTACTATGTTGAATGTTGTGGCTAACCCAGTCTGTCACGACAGCTTTTTGTTTGAATAGCCAATTCACTGTACGTTTTTCATCGAAAATAGGGAGTTTAGCAACTTTTTTTTGCCAAACTTTGGTCTGCACCTCTAAAAAATGTTGCTTTGCCAGCAAATCAGGCAATGACCAAAGATCACGATTCATTAAACGTGCAAAACCCAGCAGTTCAGGCTGCTCTTTCGCATGCGGATACAATAAATAAATATCATGCCCATGATCAATCAGCTCTTGTAAACAAAAACGTTCAGGAAATGCTGTTTCTACGATGCGATAAACATGTGGTTCTAGAAATTGCTTGGCACTAAAACACAGCTCATCATAACTATGCATCAAGGACTGAATAGGCAGAATATCCTCTGCTTGATCTGCATCTAAGTAACATAACTGCTCAAGTAAAGTCAGCAAATTGTTATCCGTTGCTGAAAGTTCTATTCTGCCCACATATTGACACAGTTGCTGAAAGAGCTCTGCATGGCTTTGCTCTATTTCAGTCAAAATCGTTTGGATCCGGCTTAGCCCCCCAACCACAACAAAAACCTGTTGCAATAACAACTGGCGTAACTGTTTTACTTTATTACGTAAATACAAAGAATGCTGTGGAGTCTGCTCACCCACCCAGAAGACAATGTCATGTAAACAAAACTCTTCAAGTGATTCAGCGTAGTGCCCCTTATACATAAACTGTGGGACACAAATCGTTTTGTTTTCGGTCGGTGGATAGAACTGAATATGAAAGCAATGGTTTAAAATTTGAATCTGGCGTTGCTGTGCATCAATCCCCAAAACATTGTGCACACTGAGCGTGGAGAGAAACATAGACTGCTCATGATAAAGTTGCTGAACACTCGGAACAACTTGTCTTAACACGACGGCAAAGTTTTGATATTGCTTAATCCTAGCGTTTCTGTCCACAGTGAATCCTCATCGAATTTGGCGACGTTCATCCCGCTTCAAAACCAATATAAACAATTCCACACATGCAGGCTACGCCTTTTCATCATAGCTATTTTTTCGATTTAGAATCAGTATTTTCCATTTCCTTACGCATGGTAGGTATTTGGTAGGTACACAAGTTTTTTGAATCATTCGATACTCTAAAAACGGTAATGAGCACCGATAACAACATAAATATGGTAGAAGGAATCGCACCATGGCTTTTAAAAATATTGCAGATCAAACGAACGGTTTTTATATCCCTTGTGTTTCACTGTTTGGCCCAGGCTGTGCCAAAGAAATTGGTGGTAAAGCACAAAACCTCGGTGCGAAGAAAGCACTGATCGTAACCGATGCTGGCTTATTCAAATTTGGCGTAGCAGACACCATCGCAGGATATCTCAAAGATGCTGGTGTTGATAGTCATATCTTCCCAGGTGCGGAACCAAACCCAACTGACATTAACGTACATAACGGTGTAACTGCTTATAATGAGCAAGGTTGTGACTTTATCGTGTCTTTAGGCGGTGGTTCATCTCATGACTGCGCAAAAGGTATTGGGCTTGTCACTGCTGGTGGTGGTCATATTCGTGACTACGAAGGGATTGATAAAAGCACCGTTCCAATGACTCCTCTGATTGCAATCAACACAACAGCAGGTACAGCTTCAGAAATGACGCGCTTCTGTATTATTACCAATACAGATACTCATGTAAAAATGGCGATTGTAGACTGGCGCTGTACTCCTCTTATTGCAATTGATGATCCTAAACTGATGATTGCAAAACCTGCAAGCTTAACAGCAGCAACAGGTATGGATGCATTAACCCATGCGGTAGAGGCTTATGTATCAACAGCTGCTAACCCAATTACCGATGCTTGTGCCGAGAAAGCCATTTCGATGATCAGTGAGTGGTTAAGCCCAGCCGTTGCAAACGGTGAGAACCTTGAAGCACGTGATGCCATGAGTTATGCACAATACTTAGCAGGTATGGCATTTAACAATGCATCTCTAGGTTATGTTCATGCAATGGCACACCAACTTGGTGGCTTCTATAACCTACCACACGGTGTATGTAACGCAGTTTTACTGCCACATGTATGTGAGTTCAACTTAATTGCCTGCCCTGATCGTTATGCACGTATTGCAGAACTGATGGGAGTCAACACCGCAGGTTTAACTGTGACAGAAGCTGGCTATGCTGCCATTGATGCGATTCGTGAATTATCTGCATCTATTGGTATTCCATCAAGCTTGTCTGAACTGGGTGTAAAAGAACAAGATTTGGGCATTATGTCTGAAAACGCGCAAAAAGATGCCTGCATGCTGACTAACCCTCGTAAAGCAACCCATGCTCAAGTGGTTGACATCTTTAAAGCGGCGCTCAAATCAAGTGCTTCAGTAGTAGATTTTAAAGCGGCTGTCTAAGTTCTCTCCTTAACACTTTGTTTGCTTTGACAATTTAAGTGGAATGAAACAGACGTCCATACTGTTTCATTCGGGTAAGCCTAATCCTTGCTTACCTTTGCACTTAAATTGTCTTTTTTTATTTGTGGTTGACAAAAATTCTGACTTCATCAAGGATAAGGGAACTCATGACAATAACAACCAGAGTGAACTATGTCAGCACTACAAAACCCGCTTGCGTATCAACCAGATGTCCTTGGTGAAGACTACGAACAACTCAAACTCAGTTTTGCTAATGACTACGAAGGTGAAGTTTGCGCAACTCTCATTCGTAAAAAAGCCACGCAAACCACAACCAAAGCAGTGCTGTATATTCATGGATTTATTGACTACTTCTTCCAAACAGAAATGGCTGAACAGTTCAATCAGCATGGTTACGACTTTTACGCACTTGATTTAAGAAAATATGGTCGCTCCCGTTTAAGCCACCAAAACTACTACAATGTCCGTGATCTGCGCGAATATGACGATGAAATTACTCAAGCTCTTGAGATTATTGGTGCTGAAGGTCATCTTTCTGTTGTACTGGCAGGACACTCGACTGGTGGTTTGATTACCACACTATATGTAGCGCACCATCCACAACACCCTCTAATCAAAGCGCTATGGGCCAACAGTCCTTTTTATGATTTTAATATGCATCCAATTAAACGCAAACTTGGCGTGCCACAACTCAGCCGACTTGCAAAGCATTTCCCAGACTTAAAATTTCCAAGTGAACTGAATAAGTGGTATGTACCAAGCCTACATCAAAGTGAACACGGCGAGTGGAACTTTGATTTGCAGTGGAAACAACCAAGTTATTCTATGGTTCGCATCAGTTTTGTCCGTGCAATCCATGAAGCGCAAAAAGAAATTCATCGTGGCGGTTTAAAGCTTTCTGTTCCTGCACTGATTATGCATTCACATCAAACACTCAACCCCAAAAAATGGGGCGTAGCTGCACAAACCAGTGATGTAATTTTAGATGTCAAAGACATTGAAAAACAGGCGAAAAATCTACAAGGTGACATCTGTGTCGAGACCATTCAAAATGGTTTACACGACTTAGTCTTATCTGCACCAGATGTTCGTGCCGAAGTCTATACCAAGCTATTTCAGTGGCTAGAACAAAAGAATATTTAATCGCAGAATTTTTATTAACCTATTCCATAACTCAAATCAAAACTATTAAATTTTGTATTTCTCAAGTAGCTGATGCGCCGGGTGTCCACTCGGTGTCAGCTCAATAAGTCGTTCAACAGCATCAATTGCTTCTGGGTAGCGTGCTACATGCTTAAAGAGCATATCAGTTTCATTGGCTTTAAAAATCGCGCTACTTAAACGTGACTCCAAACAGTCGCGCCATGCGCAAAGAAACGGACTTTCTGTTTTAGGCAATAATACACCTGAGCAAAGCTTTAAAGCCGTCTCGATATATGCAGCATCTAATGCCTGCTCTGCTTGTAGGAAATCTGCTTCTATATGCGCCAAAATTCGGTAAGGACGAGATCCCAACATTCCCCCCAACAGATCCCTTAATTGCGACATTTCTGCTTTAAGTGTGCCTATACTCACTTTTCGCTCACCATATAAAGCCTGATGTAAGGTATCTAAAGTCATACCTTGTGGACATAGCGCTAAAATAGTCAGAATTTCAATTTGACGTGGTGTGAGCACCATCACTTTGCCATTAAAAAGCACTTGTGGCACACCAAAAGCACGAATATACAGTTGTTGACGCTGGTATTCCAATAATGCTGTTTGAATGATAGATGCACAGCGCTCTGCTGCCAGTAAACCAAGGCTATTATGATTTTTCCATGTGGTCGATAAATCAATTACCCCCAAAACATGTTTTGAATAAGGGTCGATGATTGGTGCTGCATAGCAAACCCAATCATGGATGGAACTCATATAATGTTCATTAGAAAACACACAACTCGATTGTTGGGTTTTAAGTGACAATGCCAATGCATTAGTCCCCACCAACTCCTCTCTCCACTGCCCGCCTTCTACAAAATGTACACTTTCCGCAGCATTACGCATTTGCTTACTTGAAGCACTCCAAATAATCGTACTACCAATATCACCCACAGCAACGACCATTGAGGACTGCTGTGCAATATGCTTGAGCTCATCCGCGCAGTAACTTAAAGCATGTTGTAATGCTGAACCTTGTGACATCGAACCTTCAGAAATGGGCGCTGCAAAACGATCCTTAGGAATCTCTGCCGAATTAGAACGCTGCCACGAACTTGCAATGCTTTTTCCGAGCTGTTCAGCTTGTACCGTCGAAATACTGCTGCTGGTTCTAAGCTTTTCTATTTCTTGTCTTTTCTGTATTAAATGTTGCATTGCCATCATTCCTTATTCTCAAAACAATTCCTGATACACATCCACTGTATTGCATGGTTGTAAACATTTGTCGGAAGCTTGTAAACCTGCATCCTTCCAACCTTTTTCCAACCTTATATTAGGTATGCTACTTAAATATTGTACTGATGTACCTTATACCAAAGCTGTAGATGCTTTTAAAAAATCAATAAGCAAAGGAACTTCAATATGCGCTACGTAGACCCTAACCAACCTGGTTCAAAAGTAGAATTTAAAGCACAGTATGAAAACTTTATTGGTGGCGAGTGGGTTGCTCCAATAAAAGGTGAATACTTTGAAAATATCTCTCCTGTCGACGGTAAAGCCTTTACTAAAATCCCACGTTCATCTGCTGAAGATATTGAGCTTGCTCTCGATGCTGCACACAAAGCTAAAGCACAATGGAATAAATCTTCTCCAACTACACGTTCTAATTTACTCCTTAAAATTGCTGATCGTCTAGAGGAAAATCTAGAGAAATTGGCTGTAGCTGAAACTTGGGATAACGGTAAACCAGTACGTGAAACCTTAGCTGCAGATATTCCACTTGCAATTGATCATTTCCGATATTTTGCAGGTTGTATTCGTGCACAAGAAGGTGGTATTTCTGAAATTGATGAAGACACTATTGCCTATCACTTCCACGAGCCATTAGGTGTTGTGGGACAAATTATTCCATGGAACTTCCCAATTTTAATGGCAACATGGAAAATTGCTCCAGCCCTTGCAGCAGGTAACTGTATTGTTCTTAAACCAGCTGAGCAAACGCCTGTAAGTATTTTAGTCTTGGTTGAACTGATTCAAGACTTACTCCCACCAGGCATTTTAAACATTGTAAATGGTTATGGAGTTGAAGTAGGCCGTCCACTTGCAACTAACCCACGTATTGCAAAAATTGCATTCACAGGCTCAACCGCTGTTGGGCAAATGATTATGCAGTATGCAACTGAAAATATTATTCCAGTAACTTTAGAGCTTGGTGGTAAATCTCCTAACATCTTCTTTGAAGATATTATGGATCAAGACGATGATTATCTTGACAAAGCGCTTGAAGGCTTTGCTATGTTTGCGTTGAACCAAGGTGAGATTTGTACTTGCCCTTCACGTGCATTAGTTCAAGAAAGCATAGCCGATAAATTCTTGGAAAAAGCAATTGAACGTGTCAAACGCATCAAAACAGGTCACCCACTAGACACTGAAACGATGATTGGTGCACAAGCTTCTTTAGAACAACAAGAGAAAATTTTAGGCTGTATCGCAACAGGACGTAATGAAGGTGCTCAATTACTGACGGGTGGTAGTGAACGTAATGAAGTGGGTACAGGTTTCTATATCGAACCAACCATTTTCAAAGGCACAAACGACATGAAAATTTTCCAAGAGGAAATTTTTGGACCAGTGCTTTCGGTTACAACGTTCAAAGACTTTGATGATGCGATTAAAATTGCAAATGACACCATTTACGGTCTAGGTGCAGGAGTATGGTCACGTTCTGCTCATACGTCTTATCGCGCGGGTCGTGCAATTGAAGCGGGTCGTGTTTGGACCAACTGTTATCATATCTACCCTGCGCATGCGGCATTTGGTGGTTACAAAAAATCTGGCATTGGTCGTGAAAACCACAAAATGATGCTTGATCATTACCAACAAACTAAAAACTTGCTTGTAAGCTATGCCACTAAGCCAATGGGCTTCTTCTAAGCATAAATATATTTGTGCATGATGTGTTTAGGGTGATTCGTTACCCTAAACACCTTCAACCTTCAACCTTCAACCTTCAACCTTCAAAAATAATAATTTATCTCTGCGTTACACACAAAATTAGACAGGATGTCTGATTGCTTGGTACTGAAATTGCTTAAACATTGTATGAACCAAGCCATCTATAAAAACTTAAGATATGGAGCTTCCTATGACAGACTCTCCGCTTAAAGATTCAATATCTTTATCAACACAAACAGTGCAAACTTCTGACGATTATTTTGAAAAAAGACAACTTAAACAAGGTGCTGTCGGCTGGCTACTTTTAGTCGGTTTAGGCGTGGCTTATGTCATTTCTGGTGACTTTGCAGGCTGGAACTTCGGTTTAGCTCAAGGTGGCTGGGGCGGTATGTTCATTGCAACAGTCGTAGTTGCCATTATGTATCTATGTATGTGCCTTGCCATGTCTGAAATGGCGACCATGCTTCCCACGGCTGGTGGAGGTTATAGTTTCGCCCGCACCGCTTTCGGCCCCTTAGGCGGTTATCTCACAGGTACTGCAATTTTAATCGAGTATGCCATCGCACCTGCTGCTATTGCGTGCTTTATTGGTGCTTATTGTGAATCATTATTTGGTATCGGTGGATGGATCATCTATTTGATCTGCTATCTGATTTTTATGGGCATTCATCTCAAAGGTGCGGGTGAGGCACTGAAAATCATCTTTGTGATTACCGCAGTTGCTGCTGTGGCCTTATTTGTATTTTTCGTCGCAATGGCACCCTATTTCAACAGTGCCAATCTGTTTAATATTGCTCAAACTGAAAATATTGGGGCAAGCAATTTCTTACCTATGGGCTATATTGGGATATGGGCTGCCGTGCCTTATGCAATTTGGTTCTTCTTAGCCGTTGAGGGTGTACCACTTGCAGCAGAAGAAGCTAAAGATCCATCTAAATCACTCCCGCGTGGTTTAATCGGTTCTATGCTTATCCTTGCTGCATTTGCCATGCTCATTTTGTTCCTTGGTGTTGGAGCAGCTGGTGCAGATCAATTAAAAGAATCAGGTGCCCCATTGGTCGATGCACTTGTTGCAGTCTATGGACCAAATACGTGGCTTGCTAGTTTTGTCAATTTTGTGGGTTTGGCCGGCTTAATTGCAAGTTTCTTCTCTATTATCTACGCCTATTCACGCCAAATTTTTGCCTTATCTCGTGCAGGTTATTTACCGACATCCCTATCACTCACAAATAAAAATAAAGCACCTTATTTAGCCATTATCATCCCTGGCATCATTGGCTTTTTACTGTCGCTAACTGGTGAAGGTGATCTACTCATTTTAATGGCCGTGTTTGGTGCGACTATATCCTATGTTTTAATGATGCTGTCCCACATCAAACTCCGCATCAGTCGCCCTGAACTACCACGCCCATACAAAACACCAGGTGGCATTGCGACTTCATCTATTGCCTTAATTTTAGCCAGTATCGCAGTAATTGCAGGCTTTGTGGTTGACCCTAAAGTTTGGTTTATGGCGGCTGGTATCTATGTGGTATTTATTGCTTACTTCATCTTTTATAGTCGGCATAAACTGGTGCAAGGAACACCTGAAGAAGAGTTTGAAAATATTCGCAAGGCTGAGCAAGAATTATAAGAGGACCTTTCAAAATGGCTTATAAAACTTTGATTGGACATCAACATTATGTTTTTAATGACTTAAAAACGCTTATGGCAAAGGCAACACCATTGCGATCGGGAGATCAATTGGCAGGTGTTGCAGCTGAACATGCAACGGAACGTGTTGCTGCACAAATGGCTTTGGCAGAGGTTCCACTCAAACAATTTTTAACTGAGGCATTAATTGACTATGAACAAGATGAAATCACACGCTTAATCATTGATGAGCACCGTAGTGATTTATTTGCCCCTATTTCACATTTCACTGTAGGTGACTTTCGCAACTGGTTGCTCAGTGCAGATGCAAGTACAGAAAAGTTACAGCAACTTGCCTTAGGCTTAACACCTGAAATGGTAGCCGCTGTCAGTAAAATTATGCGTAATCAAGACTTGATTTTGGTGGCCAGCAAATGTGAAGTCATCACCCAATTTCGCAACACCATCGGTTTAAAAGGGCATCTTTCCACTCGTTTGCAACCCAATCACCCTACAGATGATCTCTTGGGGATATCGGCCAGTATTTTGGACGGACTGATGTATGGCAATGGTGATGCAGTAATAGGGATTAACCCCGCAACGGATAACCTCCAAAATTTATCAGAGCTCTTAAAACTCCTTGATCATATTATTCAAGAGCATCAAATTCCAACCCAATCTTGTGTGCTAACCCATATCAGTTCAGGCATTCAACTGGCTGAAAGAAATGTGCCGATTGATCTGATGTTTCAATCTATTGCAGGAACTCAACTTGCCAACGACGGCTTCGGGATTAATCTTGAGTTACTCCGTGAAGGTTATGAAGCGACACTCGCTTTGAAACGCGGCACTGTGGGACAAAACGTGATGTACTTTGAAACGGGTCAAGGCAGTGCTTTATCCAGCAATGCCCATCACGGCGTTGATCAACAAACCATAGAAGTTCGCGCTTATGCAGTCGCACGTAAATTTAACCCACTGTTGGTCAATACCGTGGTTGGATTTATTGGTCCAGAATATTTATATAATGGCAAACAAATTATCCGAGCAGGTTTAGAAGATCATTTTTGTGGCAAGCTTCTCGGCTTACCAATGGGATGTGACATTTGCTATACCAACCATGCCGATGCTGACCAAAATGACATGGATGTATTACTCACCCTCTTTGGTGCAGCAGGGTTGAACTTTATTATGGGCATTCCAGGTTCAGACGATGTCATGCTGAACTATCAAACCACATCGTTTCATGATGCCTTGTATTTAAGACAGCTTCTGGGTCTAAAAGCCGCACCTGAATTTGATACGTGGCTCGCCGAACAAGGAATTTTTAAACAACAGCAACAATACATTCAGTGGCCTGAACACATGCCACCTCAGTTTGAAAAACTTTTACATATATAAGGAGCAACCTATGTCACTTGTTCCTCTCGAAAACTATCAATCCGAACAGCATCAGGATGTTTGGGAAAATCTTAAAAAATTTACCGATGCACGAATTGCAATCGGACGTGCAGGTTGTAGTATTCCTACGCATGAAATGCTGAAATTCCAACTGGCCCATGCTGAAGCACAGGATGCAGTACATCAAGCTTTAGATGTCGATCTATTGGTCTCTAGTTTTAAAACCCAAAGTTTGGATAGTTTAACCGTACATAGCCAAGCCGAAGACAAGCAGGAATATCTAAAACGTCCAGATCTAGGGCGTTTGCTTAATAGTGAATCCTATCGTGGCTTACAAATGTTTAAAGCAAGTAACCCACAAGCTTATGATGTTTGTATTGTGATTGGGGATGGTCTTTCTGCACGTGCAATTGAAGAAAATGCCGTACCGTTTATTCAGCACCTCATCCCGCATTTGCAAGCTGAGCATTGGTCTATTGCTCCTATCGTTATTGCAACAGGCAGCCGAGTTGCTTTGGGTGACCAAGTTGCCGAATGCCTACACGCTACAATGTTGGTCATGCTGATTGGAGAACGCCCTGGTCTCAGCTCACCAGACAGCATGGGGATTTATTACACATGGAAAGCTAGTACTGGTACCCTAGACGCAAAAAGAAACTGTATTTCTAATGTTCGTCCTGCGGGTTTAAGTATTCTAATTGCAACACAACGACTAATGTCGCTCATGCGTGGTTCAAAAAAACTTGGCTATTCTGGGGTTGAGCTAAAAGACGAACACGAAATGGTGAGTCTGGACACTGCGCATGCCCCTAAACGTTTATTTTAATTCTGAAGCAGATTAGCAATTACTTTGGCTAATCTGCTCTCTATCTAACTTACTTTTGCAGTGCTTGCTCAACAAAATGTAAGCGATCTTGTCCCCAGTACATCTCATCCCGCACAAAGAATGTCGGTGCACCGAAAATGCCCCGTTGAATGGCCAGTTCCGTTTCAGTGATCAGTTTTTGCTTCACCACATCCGACTGAACCATACTCATGATGTCATCTACAGAAAAGCCACTTGGTTTTAACACCTCTGCTAAGACAGCAGGTTCATTAAGGTTTTTGGGTGTACCAAACATCGCATCGAATAAAAGTTTTAAAACTTGCTCAAACTTTTCTAAATGCAACAATTGAACGCCTGTCAAAATACGCATCAAGGTTAAAGTATTCATGGGAAAATGTGGGTTCATTTGCATGGGAATGCCGTAATAATCCGCCCAACGCTGCATATCTAACATGGAATAAATACCTTTACTCGGAATCTCTATCGGACTTCTATTCCCTGTCTCCTTAAATACGCCACCCAATAAAATAGGTTTATATATGATTTGAAAACTTTGTTGCTCGGCCATTTGCCGTAACCGATAGTAGGCCAAATAACTATACGGGCTGCCCAAGTCAAAATAAAATTCTACGGTTTTCATGCTTTGTCCTTTTACCACGTTTCCATCCAAGGTCTTAAATCCAACTCATGCGTCCATGCATCACGCGGTTGTTGCGACAAATGCCAATAATTTTCTGCAATATGTACAGGGTTTAAAATGCCATCCTGCTCTTTACGTGCATACAACTCTGGGAAAGTGTCTTTGATGAAGTCTGTATCAATTGCACCATCAACCACCACATGGGCTACATGAATATTTTTAGGTCCCAATTCACGCGCCATACTTTGGGCTAAGGCACGTAATGCATGCTTTGCACCTGCAAAAGCGGCAAAGTTTGCTGCACCTCTTATTCCTGCGGTTGCCCCTGTGAAGATAATGCTCCCTCGTTCCCGTAGTACCATTCGCTTCGCTACTTCACGCCCTGTCAAAAATGCACCGAAGCATGCCATCTCCCAAATTTTAAAATACTTACGTGCAGTTTCTTCTAAAATGCTACACGGCACATTCGCCCCAATGTTAAACACCAAAACATCAATTTCACCAATATTGGCTTCAATTTCTTCCACCAAAGCAATGACTTGATCTTCTTTACGTGCATCGGAAGCAAAACCATACGCAATCCCCCCTTCAGCCTCTATGTCCGCAATTAAGGGCTGGAGCTTTTCGGCATTTCTTCGCGTCATACAGCTGATATAACCGCCACGGGCAAAACGTTTGGCAATTTCCCCCCCTGTTGCATCGCCTGCACCAATCACCAATGCCACTTTCTTTTTAGCTTCGGTCAATTGCGACTGTTGTTCTTGCTGTGTTCTATCCATAAATATTTTCCTTTTATAAAATAACGATCGTTATTATAACGATCACTATGTTATAGTTTTCAAAATCAGTCAATAATATTTTGATGAAATCACTATGCGCTACAAAACAGGCTATAAAGAAGAAAAACGTAAAGAGTTACTTAAAATCAGTGGCCAACTGGCCAAAAAACAAGGTTTTGCCAGTACTGGTGTCGATAGCTTTATGCAAGCCGCTCAAATGACCAGCGGCGCTTTTTATTCACATTTTTCGTCAAAACACGAATTATTTGAAGCACTCATTGAGTCAGAGCTACAACACAGTTTTCAGGCATGGCAAGCCAATCCTCATGAAAAACTATCTGACTGGATTGATTTTGAACTAGATCGCTATTTAGCTTTC
This sequence comes from Acinetobacter halobius, assembly GCF_044130335.1. Lineage (NCBI taxonomy): Bacteria > Pseudomonadati > Pseudomonadota > Gammaproteobacteria > Moraxellales > Moraxellaceae > Acinetobacter > Acinetobacter halobius. Next base: position 1,331 of record NZ_JBIQOD010000017.1, on the reverse strand, counting down.
TCTCATGTCCTGCGCCCAGATCATGGTTGTGTCATTCCCGCCTTGGCAACAGAAGTTGCACGTAGTAGCGAAAGCACAAAACAATGCTTTCAACAGGAAATGCTTCGTGGTCATGCTTTATTTACACAGCATCTGGGCAGTGAAACACAAGCTTGGGCTGTACTGTGCCAACTGGTCGGAGCTATTGTCATGGCACGCAGCATGGCTGATGAACATTTACAACATGAGATCTTAAACTCAAGTAAATGGATGATTAAAAATATGTTGCAACTTAAACAAAGTGAATGATTTCATTTGTCGTGTTTTTCTACATATTTTCTTCGTTCTTGACTTCAACTTCGGCTCATTTCCCTGTACATTTTTAGGCTCCTTAGTACCAATAAACGAGCCTGTCATGACTGTATTACCTGATACTATTTACGCCATTCAGCATCTTGCGTTTGAAGATCTAGGCGCATGGGAAGATGTGTTATATCAATTGGGTTATCGGGTACGATATTTTGAAGCAGGTAAAGATGACTTAGCTAAAGCATTAAGTTATGACGGTTTAACCGTCATCTTAGGTGGCCCTATCGGGGTATATGAAACCGAAGACTACCCATTTCTACAACAAGAAATAGACCTACTGAAAGTGCGTTTAGAAAAAAATTTACCCACTTTAGGCATTTGCCTCGGTGCACAGTTAATCGCACATGCTTTGGGTGCAAAAGTGTATGCAGGTCATAATAAAGAAATTGGCTGGAGTCAGTTACAGCTCCATACTCTTGAGCATAATCCATTACAAGCACTTGAAGGAACTGAAGTCCTGCATTGGCATGGGGATACGTTTGACCTCCCTGCGCAGGCTGAACTTTTAGCCAGCTCAGAGGTTTATCCTAACCAAGCGTTTCGTGTAGGCAAAAACATTCTCGGTTTACAGTTCCACCCTGAAGTCGCCGCCGATGGTTTAGAAAAATGGTTGATCGGGCATACCGCAGAGCTGCGCCAAGCACGGATTAATATTCCAGCCCTACGTGCAGACAATCTACGTTTTGCAGCACCCTTAGAGCAAGTCTCAGGTCAGGTTATAGCAACGTACATGCAACAGCTGGTTGAAGTGAAAACTGCTTCTTAATACAAATGAAAATGAGTTAAAACTTTATAGAGTATAGTGATACGTTACACATTCTTTTAGTATTGCTTATCTGACATGCTATAAAAAAGCACCTCTGAATCACTGCTGTCCCATAGTTAGAGTTAAATAAAAAAACCTGAGTCCAAAGTAGTTAAAATATAAGTGCGAACAAACACTTCAACTACAAGGATTCAGGTTTTGTCACATCAGAATACTG